>CAMZLN010000130.1 GCA_947311465.1 uncultured Saprospiraceae bacterium | reverse complement strand
TCGTCATGATTATTTCTTTTCTTTTTTGGTGGATGGGACGATGATTTTAGGGTTTTGGGTGGTTTATTTGTTGTAGGGTGAACTCCTTTAGAGTTATGGGCTACACTCCCTGAATTTTCATTCTGGGTTAATTTGGTGAACTCCTTCGGAGTTATGAGAATTCAAGTATCTCAATTGAATCAACTTTTTAGGATTCAACAGTTTGAAAGGACTTTGAAGTTGTAGTGAAGCTATCAATCCCTGAAAGGGATAAATATGAATAATGCGGATGCAATCCGTAGATATAAATACAGACCATAGGCATGACCCCGAAGTGGGTCGAATATCTAATATACCTTTTTTACATTAGAACAAAATATATTCAACCCATGCCAGGGTTGAGATGAGTGCTTTGTTGGTTCACAGCATTGCATGCTGTGTTACTCATATTTATCCCCTTCGGGGAATTGGATATTCAAAACCGTATAAATACTCAATAAACCCATTCATCCAAATACCGTAAAAATATCTTCGCTAGATTTTCAGCATCAGCGATGGCACGATGTTGAATACCCGTAAATTCAAAACCTTCTTTTTGAACTGCATTTTTAAGACCAATTGGACTTTTACGTTTCTTTATTTTCTGATACTGCTTTTTTAAGTCAATATGTTGATACGCCCATTCGTGATCCATGTCATGCATTATGCAATTGTTTGCCAAAACATGCTTATCAAATCCGCTCCACGAACACAGTAGATAATCTTCATCAAATACCTTTGCCCAATCTTGAAAATCTTCCACCACATCTACAAATTTACTGGCTCTATTCACTTGGTCTTGAGTGATAGAAGTCAATTCCGTACAAAAAGCAGATAATTGCGGATGGATAACGGGTTGTACAAAACGATCAAAATCACCTAATACTTCACCATAACCATTTATCATAATTGCACCAATTTCAATTATTTCTTGATTATCAGGACGTTCAATTCCTTGCCAACAGGTAGCTTCTAAATCGTATATAATGAAATTCATTTTAGAAATTTTAAATACTTTTTATTCAGAATAAGCAAAATCTTGTTTTTCTATTTTAATCACTTTATCCAAGTCATAATTTTCCAATCGATTGTGATAAAAATACAAAGTATTAAAGTCTTCGCTCATGATTTGACCATTTTTCAAGAATTTTAATGGCTTTCTAGAATGAAATAATCCTAGATTTTTAACTCCATTTTCAATTAATTCCTGTGTTGGCAACCCAATCTCTTTTGAAAGAATAATTTTGCCTTCCAATTCCATTTTAAACAATTGATTTTTTAATTGATCGACAACTTTCGTCACTGTTGCTATTGTAAATGTAATTTCACTTGATGGCAATCTCAATATTCCGTAGATATCAAGGTTTGAATTTTTTGCTTTCAGAATATTAAAAACAGTAAAAGCAATCAGTTGACTTGACAAAACCACATTATTTTCATGAAAACCTTTAACGATTTTTTCTGCAAGTATTCTTGTGTATTCGGATTCACGTTGATAACTTCCTGTAACTTCACTATTTTCATCATAAAAATACTCCTTCACATTGATAGGACTTCCATCTTTATGAGATACACCATTTTCATCTACAACATTTCCTAAAACATCCATTGGTTCTCCAAATGAAAATGTAATCTCCGAACTTTTTGAAAGCACTTGCCAAAGAAATTTCCCCATTTTCTTTTTGCTATAAGTTCCATCTTTTGTTTTGATATAAAACTCCCTTCCCGTTGATTTCAAATGATTTTCTATTAAAAATGGTGCTTCCAAAACGAAATGATAATTCAAAATCATAGGAACAATAAAAATCTTTTCATCTTTCCCTTTTTGAAAATTCAATCTTTGGGCTTCGACCGCAGTACTCAACAATCCCAATTTCAATTTCTTTTCCAAAGAACCACTTCTAGAACGAGTACCACCAGGGAAAAACAAACTATGCACTCCACGCTGAAGAGATAAATTAGAATTTTCTTTCAAAGTGGCCAAATACAATGCATTCTTTTTACGTCTATCTACTCTATACGCCCCCAACCGATTCATAAAGTAAGCGGTATAGCCTGTATTGTACAAATTCAACCCTGCACCATACGCAAATGCGGGTAAACCCAAAACAGCATCTAAGTAATACCCAATAATAATCGAATCAATATTACTAAAATGAGTAGGCACAATAACAACCGTTCCCTTCTTCATCAAAGATCTAATCTTATCGACAGGCCCAACGGTCAATAAATTGTCAGTTACTCGATATCTAGAACCATATAATCTCTCAAAATTTCTACTTGCCGCCGAATTCAATAATCGATTAAACAATCTTGTCAAAAATTTTCTAGCGAATAAAAAGGTTTTAATGTTAAAAGTACCGACAATTTCTTCAGCATATTTATTCAATAACAAATCCAACAATTCTTCATTGACCTTTCTAGATGCTTCCGGAGATTTACCCAGTGATTCTTTCGCCAATCGCTTTCTGATTTTATCGTAAAAAGCCTTTTCGTTAGAAGGATCCACCTTCCATGGCTCTTCTTTTATACGATTGCGTTCTAGATACACAACTTTTGCTAAAACAGCCCCCAATCTATCTTTGTATTTCGATTTAATCCGTGCTCCAGTGACTGCCTTTATTTCTTCAATAAACGCTTCTCTATCTTCACTCAATTTAGAAATTGGCCAATCTTTTAAATCCGGTAAGATTGGTTCCAGTACATGATATTTTGAATATTTATCTTTTCTATCCTTCATCCCTATTCTTTTAAAAATTTGCGTTTAGATCTCCAATAAATGAGAGAATTTCTTTTTTACCAGTTCGTTTATTTGAAGAAGTGATAAATTCCTGTGGCAAAGTTTCCCATGTTTTCAAAATTTCAGAACGTATGAGATTTAGATTACTTTCCAACTTATCCTTTGACAATTTATCTGTTTTGGTATAAACGATTGCAAATGGAACACGTGCTTGTCCCAACCAATTGAGAAACTCCATATCAATCTTTTGGGGCGGGATATTAGAATCCAAAAGGATAAAAGCACACATCAATTGTTGCCTTTTTTGCAGATACCCTTCGATCATTTTTCTCCACTCATCTCGTTTTGATTTTGATCTTTTTGCATATCCATATCCAGGCAAATCGACAATATTCCATGCCTTGTCAATGATAAAATAATTTAACATTTGCGTTTTTCCAGGTTTTTTTGAAGTTCTTGCCAAATCCTTTCGATCACATAACATGTTAATCAAAGAAGATTTTCCCACATTGGAACGCCCGATAAATGCGTACTCCGGAATCATGTTTGGAGGACACATACTTACCTTTGGATAACTTGCTGTATAAACTGCTTCTACTATTGTCATATCCTACAAAGTTATTAATTATTCTTAAAGAATCCATGTAATCTTTAATTTGTTTAAAAAACCGAAATTCAAATCATATTCGAATGAAAAAACTTAATTTTATTCCGTAACTTTCTTATATCAATAGTCCGTTAGAAAAATTTGAGATAAAAACTATTCTGATATGCCTGCCGGCGGCTTTCTTTTTGTCATTTCCCTACCGAAATGGTAGGCAGGCCTGCTGACCGCTAGGAAGCCAGGCAAAAAAACTTATTCCGCTAGCGGTGTCTTCCCTTGAATGTCCCCCAGACATTCATTTTGACAAAAGTCAAAAATCGGTCAGGTTGGGCATTTTATCTTGTCAATTTAAAATCCGTTTATGAAGGGAGCTTGGACTTGAGACAAAAGGAGATTGACTTGAAGGAATGTTAAGCAGCTGGACAAATATTTTTCTATATATCTTTTTGATATATTTTGTCCAACTCTTCGTTATAAAGCCTTGACAGAATGGGACTATGCCTTCATTTATGCACCTGCCTGCGATCGGCAGGCAGGTTGATTTGAACAAAATCTATTTAAAAATATACACATAAAAACATATGTCCAACTACTTAAATGTATTATAAATTCAATCTTTGGATAGAATTTCCATTAATTTACTCCTCATTAAAATGAACATATTTCTCCAAATTCCGATCTTCACAAATAAAAGAGATATCGTTATTATAAATCCCTTTGTAATAGCTATAAACTTTTTCACAATCAGATTCATTGTAGTGATTTACAAACACCAATTTGCCATCATCTAGAAACTTTTGAACACCCGTTTGTTCCCACCAATTTTTATCATCATCATAAGACTCCAGTGTCACGCCATCAAAATCAGATGCACCCATTGTGAGATTTTTCGCCATACACTTGATACCTTTAGCATGTGCATACTTGCACAAATCTTGATAATATGCAATCGCATCAGATTTTGTCACTTCAATTCCAAATTCAACTTGATAATCATCATCAAAAGCCCAATCCATATTATCAAATTCTACCCAATCACATCCCCAGTCTGCTATTTTGTCAATTCTAGATTTCATTATATCCAAGATACCCGTTGTGGTCGTTTTCACAAAATATTCACCTTCCCATTCGCCCCATTGCTTGGTTACCAAATAGGGTTTAAGCGCTTGAAAATCAGCTCGCCAATCTTCCCCTGTACCAATACTGATGTATGCCCCAACTTCATTTCCTTTCGATTTTATTTCAGAAACTGATGCTGAAACATTATCTTCGAAGGGATCAACGAGGACATAAGCATTTTTTGCATGAGCAATAATATCCGATATTTTATCTGCATCCCAATTTTCATTATAGGCTTGATTGTAAATGGGAATTGCTTTACTTTTTTGAGGAGTATCTTTCTCTTTTGGAGTGTCTGTTTTACATGAAAATAGTAATAAAAAAACAAGAGCAATTATAGAGTATTTCATATATATTAAAATTTACAAATATTGATTCTGATAGCTATTACCACTAAAACGATTAACCCAAAAGAATCCCTAAAATTTCCTTCAAATAAAAATGGAATTCAAATCATTTGCTGTTAGCTGCCTATTTAACGGATTGAAATTCGATGTTCACTTGTATGTTTTTTTAAGCCATATAGTAAAGAAAGAAAGGTTTCTAAGAGTTTTTTTTAATATAACTTTCTGCCTTTCTGGTCTTGTATGGCTAAATAAAAGTATAATATTTAACCGATTAAAATCCGTTGTCCACTAGTATAAAAAGGGGCAAAACAAAAGTTTCGCCCCTACTCTATTTCTCAAAACACTTCAATATCTACTCATCCCCATCGTCATCCGAAGCATCTGTATTTTCATCATCAACTGTATCTGTAGCATCATCATCTGCATCAGTCTTTTCAACATCTTCCTGTTCAACTGTATCTTCAACTAAAATTCGATTTCCATCTTCATCTAAAACAGGATTTCCATCTTCATCCATTTGATATACTGCTAAAATTGGATTCCCTTCTGCATCTACGATTGGATTTCCATCTTCATCTAAAAGATACTCTTCTTCTTCCATCTTATCGATAACTGCTACATCTGCAATACTATCTTTCTTATCCAATCTAATCAATCGTACACCTTGCGTAGCACGTCCCATAGTTCGTAACTCCGCCACAGACATTCTGATCACAATTCCTGATCGGTTGGTAATCATCAAGTCATTCTCATCGGTCACAACTTTCAATGCAATCAAATTACCTGTCTTTTCAGTAACGTTTAAGGTCTTAACCCCTTTACCTCCACGATTGGTTTGTCTATACTCTTCTAATAAAGTTCGTTTACCACTACCCTTTTCAGATACAACTAATACTGTAGCCGTTTCTTTCTCATCTGCAGGAACAGTAATCATTCCGATAATTTCATCATCTTCTCCATTCAATCTCATACCTCTTACACCCGCAGCAGTACGCCCCATTGGTCTTACCTTAGTTTCATCAAAACGAATAGCACGTCCTTTCTTATTGGCCATTAAGATTTCACTAGTACCATCAGTCAATCGCACTTCCAATAACTGATCGCCTTCTCGAATTGTAATTGCACGGATACCATTTACTCTTGGACGCTTGTATGCATCGACAGAAGTTTTCTTAATTTGCCCTTGTTTGGTACAGAATACCAAATTATGGGTAACTAAAAATTCTTCATCTTTCAAATCAGGAATATTGATATAAGCTCTAATTCTATCATCCTTTGGAATGGAAATGATATTTTGAATTACACGCCCCGTTGCAGTTTTACCAGCTTCTGGAATTTCATAAACTCTCAACCAGAAACACTGACCTTTTTCAGTAAACAACAACAAGTAATTATGGTTTTTAGCCATAAACATGTGCTCAATAAAATCTTCGTTTCTAGTACGACTCCCTTTTGAGCCACGTCCTCCCCTGCCTTGAGATCTATACTCATCCGCTTTAGTACGCTTGATATATCCTAAATGAGATATAGTAACAATTACTTCTTCGTTAGGAATCATATCTTCCATATTGATATCTCCTGTTGCAAAGGTAATTTCGGTACGTCTTTCGTCACCGTATTTTTCCTTTACTTCACCCAACTCTTCACGGATAATTTGATACTTCATTCCTTCATCACCCAATATAGCTCTCAAATGATCTATCAATTTTTGAAGTTCATCGTATTCAGCTTGGAGTTTTTCTCTTTCAAGACCAACAAGCTTCTGAAGACGCATATCAAGAATTGCCTTTGCTTGCTTTTCAGTAAGCAACATTCCTTCACCAGGTTTATTTTCATCCAATTGCTGGTCAATCAAAGGTCCAAATTGCTTCCAGAACTTGTCTTTATCCTTGACAAACTCCCCTTTCATCAACTTCTCCCTCGCCTCATCAGTTGTTTTTGAGTGACGAATCAAATTAATAACTGCATCTATATAATCCAAGGCAATCAACAATCCTGTTAAGATATGTGTTCTTGACAATGCCTTTTTCAATTCAAAAGTAGTACGTCTTGTAATGACTTCCAATCTAAATTTGATAAACTCAGTAATCAATTGCTTTAAATTTAACAATTGAGGACGACCATTTACCAAAGCCACATTATTGATACCATAAGAAGATTGTAAAGGAGAATATTTGTATAGTTTTGATAAAACCACACTTGCCATAGAATCACGTTTGATTTCAATGACAATTCTCAAACCATTTCTATCCGATTCATCACGCAAAGCAGAAATACCTTCCACTTTTT
This sequence comes from uncultured Saprospiraceae bacterium, assembly GCA_947311465.1. Taxonomy (GTDB): domain Bacteria; phylum Bacteroidota; class Bacteroidia; order Chitinophagales; family Saprospiraceae; genus CAMZLN01. Next base: position 3,613 of record CAMZLN010000130.1, on the reverse strand, counting down.
TCTGATTCACCAATTCAGCCATTTTGATCATCAAATTGGCCTTATTGACTTGATATGGAATTTCGGTTACAATAATGGTCTCCTTTCCAGATTTAGATTCTTGAATTTCTGCTTTCGCCCTAACGACTACTCTACCACGCCCCGTTTCAAAACCTTCTTTGACCCCTTGAGTACCATAAATAATACCACCAGTTGGGAAATCTGGAGCTTTGATATATTGCATTAAGCCTTCTATTGTAATTTCAGGATCTTCTATAGTTGCAAGAATTCCATCCACCACCTCAGAAAGATTGTGAGGAAGCATATTAGTAGCCATACCAACCGCAATCCCTGAAGCACCATTCACCAACAAATTTGGTATCTTTGTAGGCAGTACGGTAGGCTCTTCTAAAGTATCATCAAAATTTAATTTAAAATCAACGGTTTCTTTTTTCAAATCCGCTAAAATATCATCACTAATTCGTTGCAAACGTGCTTCGGTATATCTCATTGCCGCCGCATTGTCCCCATCCATCGAGCCAAAGTTACCTTGACCATCCACAAGAGGATATCGCAACGACCAATCTTGTGCCATACGCACCATTGAGTCATAAACTGACTGATCACCATGCGGATGATACTTACCCAAAACTTCCCCAACAATTCTTGCGGATTTTTTATGTGACTTTCCTGCGGTTAACCCTAATTCAGACATGCCGAAAAGTACCCTTCTGTGTACTGGTTTCATTCCATCTCTAACATCAGGTAAGGCTCTTGATACGATGACCGACATTGAATAATCAATATAGGCCGACTTCATCTCATCTGTAATATTTACAGGTATTATTCTCTGGTCTTCTGCCATGTTTCTTTTGTTCGTTTCATAATAAATCGGTTTTAATAATAAAACCTAATTAAGAAAAAATAATAACTCAACTCAATGCTATTTTCAAAGCTAAAGAATTGTAAAAAAATAAATGTACATTTTTAACTAAATTCTGAATATTTATTCCTACACAGTTCCTAACAAACAAAACCAAAAATCTTCTTAGTCTTATTTTTCTTTTCATTTAACACTTTAGTTACCCTGAATTATTATATTTCTCAAATAACTCAAATAGGTAAGATCTATTTAAGTTGCGAAGATAGTATTTTTTTATCGTTTTTTTTCTATAAAACATATTTTTTCACATCGGCAATAACGAAAGTAATTTCCCTATCTTTCGGCAACTCATTTTCATATAAATCAGGTTGGTAATCGCAATGAGTAATTATACGATTTTGATGATAATTTGTCGTAAATAAAATTGAATTATTTTTTGATTCTAGGATGCAAAAATCGAATAATAATAAAAAACATATTTTTTTATATTACCTTTATTCTCCAAAGATGTACTTAAGTAAGTGGATACCCTTTTAAAAATAAATTTATTTTTGTCGAGTGTTACTCCACACACTGCGTAATAGTGCTAGGTAACAAAGAACAACCAATGCGTCATTTTCTCTTATTTGTAATATTATTCACTCACAACTTTCTTGCTGGTCAACCCAAGACAGGAAGTCAATACTATTTAAATATAAACACAAAAAAGCATGGATTTCTAAAAGATGTTTTTTTAGATACCGATAATAAATTATGGATTAAAACATCTAAAGAAGTTATTTATAAAGATGGAATTCATGAAACCACGTACAAAAACAATCAGAAAACATTAAAAACCAATCCCATTTCCGATTTTTATTCAATTGGAAACAAGATTTTTTTAATACAAAAAAACGATACTGTATTAATAGAAATTGATAAATCGACAAAAAAAATAAGCAAAAGTTTTTACAATTTACCCGCTGGAACAAATCATTCGAAGTATTACAAAGACGAAAATGAGTTTTTGAATCAATTTGTAGAAAAAGATTCAAAAATTCAGATTACAAATTTACATACTTATTCAACACGATCATTTGCCATTTCAGAAAATGTATCAACCATTTATTATTCAAAACTCCATTCTGGTTTGTGGATTCTAACTCAATCTGGACAAATTATGTTTTTGCCCAATAATGGAGAATTAAAGTATATTGGCACCGTAGATTCAAAGACAAAAAACAATAAATCTTTCCTTGCCGAAGACAGTGAAGGCATCTTATGGTTAAAGCCATTTCGTATAAACAGTTTGTATAAAATAGATATAAATCAGAAAGATAAAATCAAAAAAGTTAACCACTTTGGTGTAGGAGAGATCAAAAATATATGGACTGACAATGAAAACAATATCCTAGTACTTGTTTACTATTCAAAGTTTCCACGATACAGGATTTTTTTAAAAACAAAGCGACATGATTTTGTAAGATGGAAATACCTAGAATCCATTACCGATAATCCAAAAAAAATCTTGGCCACCAATTTTCTCAATGAAATGCTAATATATTCTTCCCGAGGTTTACGGAAAATTTCATTTCCCCCGATATATTTATCCCATTATAATTATCTACCCAATTTGACATCACGTGAATTAGGAGTAGTGGTCTCTGGAATCACCCGATATAATGATTCCCTATTAATTTACTCAACAAATTATGAATTTCTTCAATTTTTCAATATCAACACCAAAGTATCTACACCAATAAAAACACCCATCAAGTCCGCATTTGTTTGCTTTATTGAATATGATTCTTTGACAAATAAAATATTACTAAACTATTCAAAAGATATCTTTCAGGTATCACATTTCAACTTGGCAGTTTTTGATTTTACAGAAAAGAAAATAACTCCTTTATTTGGCACTGCAACGAATACCTTTGCAAAAAAAAATGACGATGAGTTTGTATTCGTCAATGATACCAATATTTACGTGTGTAAAAATTTAGATCACCAAAATTTAGATCACCAAAAATTAGATTTAAACTTTCAAATTAAAAATAAACCAGGATGTATTAATTATGACAAAAAATCTTCCTTATTATATTATTATGTAATAAACGAAGGACTTAGAAAAATAAATTTATCAACTGGTACGACCTGCAAAGAACTAATGTTAGAGCAAATATCAGACCCCAATCTACTCATTAACTATATAAAAATATCACCAGGAGACAAATACTATTTACTTACAAACCAAGGAGTAATGGTCATCAACAAAAACAATGATCAATTATTGGAAATTCTGGACTTCAATAAAGGCCTTTCAAATAATGTAATAACATCAATGGAGGTTGATTCGTTTGGAAACCAATGGTATTCAACCTTAAATGGTTTAAGCGTTTATTCTAAGGAAACACAAAATTTCTTTAACATCAAAAATGAAGATGGATTAATCAATAGTGATTTCACAACAAACTCAAGTTTATTGATGAACAATAGATTCGTTTATTTTGGGTCAGCTAATGGACTATTAGAAATAGATTTAGAAAAATATTATTCTCCTAAAAAATATAATATTGATTATGATATTCAAATTGCTAAAAATTCATATATTACAACAGAGTCCTTTGTCACTAATAAAATCGAAAACAATACCACCGTATTTCTAGAAAAGGGTAAAACTATTCATGAAATACAACTTACAAATTCAAAACTAAATAATGAATTAGTTAACTATTATTATAAAAGTGACACAACCAACTATTCAATAATTGG
>CAMZLN010000129.1 GCA_947311465.1 uncultured Saprospiraceae bacterium | reverse complement strand
CTCTTTTCTATGAACATTATAATCGTAAAATTTAATTATTTATCCTTTCTCATCCCATTAATTTAGAATCAATTCTTTTAAGAAATTTTATTCAACTATTTAAATCAAAATCTGAAAAATAACCTAAATTAATATAAAATAAATCAATAATAGTGTTTATTATGGGTTTCTCCAAAATTACTGCTAATTCCTAACGATGTATTGGTTTTAGAGATCGCATAACAAAAAACTGAAATCTTCTGAAATTATAAGCATATAAAATCTGCAAACTTAGAACTCAAAGAGTTCACCAAATTAACTATGGGTGAAACCCATAGCACATAGCACATACACATAGCACATACCCATAGCATAGCCCATACCCTCAACATACCACGGCATCCACAGCAGGCAAGCCAACACTAAGTCTCACAATACCCCTCAGCCTCAGCCCTCACCTCCTTCACCTCAGGAATCATACGCTGCAACATCGCCTCAATCCCAGACTTTAAAGTAATCGTAGAACTAGGACAACCACTACAACTCCCTTGAAGAATCACAGTAACAACGCCATTGTGCCAAGAATGAAATGCAATATTTCCACCATCTGCTTCTACAGCTGGACGTACATATTGATCCAATAAATCTTTTATTTTTTGTACAATCTCTTTTTCGTCACCAGAATACTTGTAGCCAGCATCTTTTTGAGCATTGATTTCTTCCATTTTTTCTTTAAAACCATCCGCTACGATACCACCATCATTATTGATGAATTCCTTTATTTTTTCTTTCAAAGGAATCATGATTTCAGACCAATCATAATTCATCTCTTTTGTAATAGTCACAAAATTGTTTGAAATATAGACTTGACTTACAAAAGGTTGTTCAAATAAAAAAGCCGCCAACGGAGACCATTCTTTGGCTAGATCTTCTTCTCTAAAATCAGCAATACCATTGTATAACATACGGTTGGTAACAAATTTTAGTGATGCTGGGTTCGGAGTTTGCTCCGTATATAACATGATTGGATTCTGTACTTTTTTCTCTTCCATTTTCCTATTTATTTTAGCTATACAAAGATAACGCTTTTCTTTTTTAAATGTTTAATTAATCTAAATAAAGAAGTTTTCTCTTTTATGGGTAATTAACAATTAACAATTAACAATTGATAATTAATTTTCCCTACTTTTGCATAAAATCTAATAATTTGAATTATATATCATTTGAGCACCTATCAAAGTCTTATGGGGACAATGTCCTTTTTGAAGATATTTCTTTCCACCTTAATAAAGGAGAGAAAGTAGCTATCGTTGCAGAAAACGGAACAGGGAAATCTACATTATTGAAAATTATCGCAGGAAGTGAATCGCCTGAAGGAGAGAATTGTAGTGTCTATTTTAGAAAAGATATAAAAATAAAATATCTCTCTCAAGCTCCGCAATTTGATCCAGAAATGACTGTATTGGATGCAGTTTTTGATATGGATCTACCAAGTATCACGGCATTAAAAGCTTACGAAGAAGCATTATTGTTTCCTGAAAAACATGCTCTTATGGAATCCGCAATGGAGCAAATGGATAATTTGAATGCTTGGGATTTTGAAGCGAATGTTAAATCTATTTTAAATAAATTTAATATTGGAGATCTAACTCGAAAAGTGGGGATTCTTTCTGGAGGACAACAAAAACGGCTGGCTTTAGCTAAGATTTTATTGGAAGAACCAGATCTTTTAATCTTGGATGAGCCTACCAATCACTTGGACTTGGACATGATTGAATGGCTAGAAGCAAAACTTCAAGAGCCTAATCTGACTTTGTTGATGGTGACGCACGATAGATATTTTTTAGATAGGGTATGTGATTCGATTGTGGAATTGAATGATCAGACGATGTATCGTTACAGTGGAAATTATACTGATTTTTTGGAAAAGAAATTAGCACGGGAAGCCAATGACTTAGTGGTGCACGATAGAACTAGTAAGATGCTGAGACGGGAATTGGATTGGGTGAGAAGACAACCCAAAGCAAGGGGTACAAAATCCAAAGCAAGAGTTGATGCTTACCATAAAAAGAAAGAAGAAAATCAAAAATTCTCTACAAAAGGAGTGATGCAGATTGAGATTAAAGGGCAACGGATGGGAAGTAAAATTCTTGAAGCTCATGATATCTCAAAATCTTTTGGAGATATTAAAATTGTAGATGGATTTGATTATAAATTTAAAAAGAAAGACCGAGTTGGTATCATTGGGAAAAATGGAGTAGGTAAATCTACTTTGATAAAATTATTGACCAAGGAAATTCGTCCAGATACAGGTACAGTAGTCGTGGGGGGGACTGTTCAATTTGGTTATTACTCTCAAGATGGATTAGTACTGGAAAAAGATAAAATGTTGATTGATGTGGTACGGGATATTGCAGAATATATTCCTTTGGATAAAGGTGCGAAATTAACAGCAGCTCAATTATTGGAAAGATTTCTTTTTAATCGTAAAAAACAACAAACTTATGCTTCTACGCTGAGTGGGGGAGAAATGAGACGTTTGTATTTATTGACTATTTTGATGCAAAATCCAAATTTTTTAATCTTAGATGAGCCTACCAATGACTTGGATTTGATGACACTGAATATTTTGGAAGATTTTTTAATGGATTTTCCAGGATGTCTATTAATTGTCACTCACGATAGATATTTTATGGACAAAATTGTCGATCATTTATTTATCATGGAAGGTGAAGGGAAAGTGCGGGATTTTAATGGTACACATACAATGTATAGAAATTGGTTGAAAACTCAACCTAAAGAAGGGCAATCACAACCTAAAAAAGAAAAAATCGTAGAAATTGAACAAGATTCAAAAGAAGAACGTAAATTAACTTACGATGAACGAAAAGAATTAGGGCGATTGGAAAAAGAAATCGCAAAACTAGAAGCTAGAAAAGTCGCTATCCATGCCATTTTTGCAGAAAATAATTCTGAACAAGATGAATTGGTTAAATTGTCAAAGGAATTGCTAGAAATTGATGAGAAAATGGAGCAAAAAGAAGAACGATGGATGGAATTGGTGGAATTTTCATAGTTAGTTAAGAAGTTAAGTAGCGTATAAGTAAGAACAGCAACGAAGTGCAAGAAACATGCGCAGCACTGCTACATATCATTTTTATTTTTGGGTTACGATCAAACAAGTTTTTCTAACGGACTATTGTAATAAAACACTATACATTTATTTGTTTTTTATTAAGTTATGGATAAAATAAAAAACTTAAATTCTGTACATTTAATTCTACACAATTCCTTATTCAAGGATAAAACCTTATCTTTGCAATTCGATAAAATATACTATGATGAAAAAATTAGATGCACTTAATCAAGTGGCAGAATTTCATAAAACTTTTGAACACCCTATTCTTGACAATCCAACTATTCCAGCAAAAAAACGCTGTGATTTAAGAGTGAGTTTGATCCAAGAAGAATTGAATGAACTGCAAGAAGCCATTGAAAATAATGACTTAGTAGAAGTAGCCGATGCCCTTTGTGATATTCAATATGTTCTTTCAGGCGCAGTACTTGAATTTGGACTAGGAGACTTGTTCCCTACACTTTTTGATGAAGTGCAAAGATCCAATATGAGTAAAACTTGCAAAACCAAAGAAGAAGCTGAAGCGACTCAAGTACATTACAAAAAGACAAAAGGCGTAGATAGTTACATCAAACAAAAGGGTGATATTTGGTTGGTTTTTAGATCTAGTGATAATAAAACTTTGAAGTCTATCAATTATAGTCCTGCGAATATTGTTGGGCTTTTGAAAAGATGAGAGGATAAGTCAATTTTGCCATTGCAAAATTTAGATAAGAAGATTATACTAATATGATGTGTTCTTATATTGATTTACTAAGATTGACAATGTATAATTTCAACTACTCAAAATAGTTTAGTTAGAATTGGGCATTGTAATCTTTAAAAAGAAGTTTAGATCCCTAAAATGCAGTATTCTATTTAATATTTCGTTTTTTTGTAATTGATATGAATTACAAAAAATATATATTGTTGTTTGGGTTTTTGCTACTCAATCTTGTGAGTTTTTCGCAAAAAAAACAATATGATATTCGCAAAAAAGGGTTCATCACGCTTCCTTTTGAATATAAAAATGATTTCATAATTATTAAGGCAACCATTAATAAATGGCTCCCGATGAAATTTATTTATGATACGGGAGCCCAAAATACCATTTTTACAGAAAAAGTAATATTTGATCTTTTAGGTGTACCTAAAACTAAAAAATTTACAATTCTAGGTTCTGATCAAAAAACAGAACTTATCGCCTATCTTGCTTTAGGTTTACATTTTGATTTTCAAAGTATTGTCGTTCCTTATTACAATGTTCTTGTTCTCGAAGAAGATTATTTCAATTTTAAAGAAGTAAATGGAATAGATGTCCAAGGAATATTGGGAGCGGATTTATTTCGCTCTTTTGTTGTCAAAATTGATTATTCCAAAGCTTTGATCACTCTTTATAATCCAGAATATTACTATAAAAAATTTCATAAAAAAGAATGGATTGATATCGAAGTCATAAGCAATCGTCCTTACATTACAACAACAACTAAATTGGAAAATGATACCATTATTCAAACAAAATACCTCATTGATACAGGTGCCAGTTTGCCCCTTCTTATCAATACAGATACACATCCACTTTTGAGTATCCCTAAAAAATGTATCCCAGGACACATTGGAACAGGGCTTGGAGGATTCCTAGAAGGTTATACGGGAAGAATTAAGGAAATAAACCTTGGACCTTATGTTTTCAATAACGTTATCACCAATTTTCAACAATCAACCAATGCGCTAGACTCCTTTCCTAGTTATTCTCGAAATGGAATTATTGGCAATCAAATATTAAATCGATTTACTGTTACAATTGATTTTTCAAAGAAGAAAATACATTTAAAACCCAATCGACATTTTAAAGATAAATTTGAATATGATAAAAGTGGACTTATCTTAATTGGTTCAGGAAAATCATTGAGATCCATTTCCGTACAATATATTGTTCCAGATTCGCCAGCAGACAAAAATGATTTCCAAAAAGGAGATATCCTTTTGAGTATAAATTATTTTTCTACTCGCTTCTTTTCTTTATCCGATATCACAAGAAAATTGGCAAAACGAGAAGGCAAGAAAGTAAGAATTAAAATTAAAAGAGGAGAGCAAACGATTGTAAAGAGAATTGTACTCAAAGAGTTAATTTAAGGAAGCCTATAATAAAACACTATTATTGATTTATTTTTTTATCTTAAATTTTTCTAACGCACTATTGAATCTAAGAATCTATTTTTTAAATCTGGCGATGGTATCATACAACTATCTTTCCTTCCAAACCATTTATATCTATTTTTTGAAATCAAACGATATACCCAATTTCTAAAAAATCTAGGAAATATCAATGCCAATCTCCCTAACCACTTCCATCTCCATTCAATATTTTTTAATATTTCAAGTGCTGCGTCTGCTTCTTTATAGATTTTGTCATCTTTTAATAATATAATTGTATCAAATTTAATTCCCTGATTATAATCCGCCAAAATAGATTGAGCAAAATCTGATTGAAGTGATGCAAATTTAAATAATTGCTTTGAATCATGTTTAATCACAAACTGAACAGAATCATTGCATAAATTACAAACACCATCGAAGAAGATTATTGGATT
>CAMZLN010000128.1 GCA_947311465.1 uncultured Saprospiraceae bacterium | reverse complement strand
CAAAACGGGCAAGAAGTTTATAAAATCCCTTTTTGTATCTCTGATTATTTTACGGATACAACAAATATACTTAGAGATAATCAAATTTTAAATTTTGATCCTAATCAAGTAACTGCATTAAGTTGGATGAATGAAGAAGATACAAGTGTGAATTTCTTTTTTGAAAATAATATTTGGAAATCTCAAAACGAAGATGTATCAAAAAGTAAGATTAATAGATTTTTATCTAAGATTTCTTCTTTAAAAAGCAATAAATTTGCTGATGACTTTGATGAAGCCTCTATCGATGAAATATTTTATGGGAAATTGAAAATTGATGGGCTTAATATGGAAAGTCCTATCGAAATAAGTTGCTTTTATGATCAAGATAGACAAAATCCGTATATTCTGAAATCTAATATCAATCAGAATACCTATTTTGAATCTGATTCTATGGGTATTTTTTCTTTACTTTTTAAACGAGATTTTTAACCTTTATATAAATGACAAATAAAGAAATAGCCAATCATTTTCAAGAATTAGCCAGTTTGATGGAACTTCACGGGGAAAATCCTTTTAAAATTAGATCTTATTCTTCAGCGTATATCACATTACGGAAGTTGGGAACTGAATTAAGTGAAATGTCAACCGATGAAATTAAAGAAATCAAAGGTGTAGGGAAAGCTATTTCTGGGAAAATAGATGAATTATTGTCTGTTGGAAAAATGAATACTTTGGAGCGATATCGTGAAATGACGCCCGAAGGGATTGTAGATATGTTGAAAATAAGGGGCTTTGGTTCTAAGAAAATAGCAGTAATTTGGAAAAAAATGGGTATAGATACAATCTCTGACCTAGTATATGCATGTCGTGAAAATAGATTGGTGGAAGTCAAAGGATTTGGTTTGAAAACACAAGCAGATTTATTGAAAAAACTCGAATATCATATCCAATCGAAAGGATTTTATCATTTTGCAACCTTGGAAAAAATGGCAATTCCTTTATTGAAAAAATTGGCAAAAGTATTTCCATCTGATACGACCATCGCTCTGACGGGGGATATGCGACGTAAAATGCCTATTGTAAAAAGTATTGATATTTTGATAGATCATCTTGATTTGGCGCCAATATTTGATGAGCAAATCCTGGAACTTGTAGATTCAAAAAATGGTATTTTTCAAGCTAAATTGGAAAATGTACCAGTTGTGATTTATACTTGTACAACAAATGAGTTGGGCTCAAAACAACTACGATATACTGGTCCAAAAGAGTTCTTAACGAAGTTTTTAGATAAAACAAAGGAGGATAATTTCAAAGGGATTGAAACCGAAAAACAAGTCTTTGAAAAGGCGTCCATTCCATATATTACTCCTGAATTACGAGATTTAGAGCAAGTCCTTGATTGGAAAACATTCCCTACTTTAATTGAAGAAAAAGATATAAAAGGAGTTGTTCATTTACACACCACCTACAGTGATGGATTGCATAGTTTGGAAGAAATGGTTGCTCATGTCCATCACCTTGGATTTGAATATATTGGTGTTACAGATCATTCAAAATCAGCTTTTTATGCTAGTGGATTGAAAGTAAATGAAGTTATTCAACAGTGGGCAGAGATAGATGTATTACAGAAAAAATATTCGGATTTTAAAATTTACAAGGGAATTGAATCTGATATTTTGAATGATGGTTCGCTTGATTATGACGAAGATATATTGAAGGGGTTTGACTTTATTATTGCATCTGTTCATTCAAATTTGAAAATGGATAAAGATAAAGCTACTGCACGAATTATAAAAGCGGTTGAAAATCCATATACTACTATTTTGGGTCACATGACAGGACGATTGATTTTGATGCGAAAAGGATATCCTGTGGATCATAAAAAAATTATTGATGCTTGCGCAGCAAATGGAGTTGCAATCGAAATAAATGCACATCCTTATCGATTGGATATTGATTGGAAATGGATTCCTTATGCTATGGAAAAGGGGGTGAAAATTGCTATCAATCCTGATGCTCATTCCAAAGAAGGGGTAGGGGATATCCGCTATGGTGTTGCGGCTGCTCGGAAAGGAGGGTTGTCGAAGGAAATGTGTTTTAGTTTGTAAATAAAAGATTGTGGATTATGAAAACGTTATAAGTTGTGGATTAAAAAATATAAGATTCGAAGATAGGTTAAAGGATATGATTGGAGTTTATTAAAAGTGAGTTAGTTCGAAATCCCTAAAAAACACTCCCCACCGCCAATCCCAATCCCAACAGAATAACTAACATCTTTTTCCAAGGCAAGTGATGATGATGCCCAGTTTGATCGGATTCAAATAATATGGTAGTCGAAATATGAAGGAAAGAACCTATAACTATCGCCAAAAAAATACGAATCAACTCTGGGTCAGGATGAATGATATGCCCGATATAAACGCCAAAAGGGGTCATGGCAGAAAATATAATTAAACACGTGATAATTAATGATTTTTTATACTTATTGACAAAGAATAATGCAACCAAAACAAAGGCTGCAGGTGCTTTGTGCAACACGATGGCCATCAGGTAATGATTGCTCGTAATATGCTCGTGATGGTGTGCCAATTCATGAGATCCTGAAACGGGGAGTCCTTCGATAAATGCATGCAAACTTAGACCCAATAAGACTTGAATTGCATAGCTGCCCTTGTGATTATGTGTATGTAAATGTCCATGTTCAACGCCACCCGAGATGAATTCTAATAATAATTGAATTAGAAATCCAACCAATAACCAAATACCAATTTTGGGATTTGTGCCATCAAAAGTCATTGGAATTAAGTCTAATGCTGTAATTCCTAAAATGTAAGCTGCACTAAACGATAAGAAGTAGTTTAACTTTTGTTTTGGAACGCCATTCGTGACAAATCCAAGACTTCCACCAATTAATACAGAGAAAAATAATAACGTATATTCGTTGAGCATGTAGTTTTCTTAATTGTTTATGATATTCCTGTTTTTAAAACAAACATTTCTTGCTTTAGGTTGTAAAATCTCGCAAAGAAATATCCTATAATTGATCCTAAAAATGCACCCGAAATTACATCAAAAGGGTAGTGAACGCCCACATAAACTTGTGCAAAAGCGATGCTTCCTGCCCACAATAGTAAAGGGATTTTAATCCAATTAATTAGTAATCCAATTGTTCCAATCAAAAAGAAGGCTATTGCAAAATGATTGGCTGCATGGGACGATGTAAAGCTATATCCACCGCCACAATGTACCAATAATTTCATGTCTTTATTCACCGCATTGTCATTGCATGGGCGTACTCTTTGGACGGTTTTTTTTATAATTTTACTGCTTGTTGTGTCTGCAACGGCTACGGTAAAAACAAGCGCTAGTGCATAAATCAATCCCTTGGTTTTGAAACGCATGGTTACCCAGCCTAAGATGATCAAATACAGTGGAATCCATGTTGTTTTATCTCTTAAAATCGGCATTAAATAATCTAAAAAACCATTATGTAAAGTACTATTTACAAAATGAAACATAGATCGATCCAATTCCAAAAGTGATTGTAACATGACTATATTGGTTTTGTAATTAAAATAAGTCGATTAGAATTTTCAAGATCAAAAGCATCTAATTGATAATTTCCAAATATTTGATCTATTTCTAAACCTACTTGTTTAAAAAACAATTTAAAATCGTGCAATGTAAATGCATGGACCTTTTCTGTGTAGAAAAAATCTTGTCCTTTGTCTGAAAATCGTATTTCCTTGTGAATAATACCATTTTTCACATATCGTTTCAATTGAAATTCAATACCATCAACTTTTTTAGTTTCGCTACTTTTTAGATGTTGAACAGTTTTATGAGCATTAAAAAAATCTAAAACAAAAACCCCATCGTTTTTAAGTCCTTTTTTAATGGACTTCAACGTTTTAATATGTTCTCTTTTAGTATTAAAATATCCAAAACTTGTAAAAATATTGAAAATGTAATCATAATATCGAATTCTGAAACTATTCCGCATATCGTGGGTGTAAAACTCAAGATTAGTAGATTCAAAACGACTAGCTTCTTCGATACTTTGTAAGGAAAGGTCAACTCCAGTTACTTGAAATCCTAATTCTGCAAGATGCCTTGAGTGGCGTCCACTTCCACAAGCTAAATCAAGAATTGATGCTCCTTTTGTAGGATTGAGATGCTCTACAAGTTTATTTACAAAGCGTTTTGCTTCATCAAAATCTCGATTTTTGTAAAGAATATGATAATAAGGTGTATCGAACCAATTGGCAAACCATGCATTTTTTGTCATTTGGCAAAGGTATGGAAAAATTTGATGATTTGATTAAGTCAAAAGTAATTTCCTTAATCCCAGAAATTTAGTTTTTTGAAACGCAAACTCATTCAATCCTGATATTAGATATGGCTGATCGCATCAATTTTTTAATTCCACTTCCGCAACTGCGCCACCACAGCTCTAAAATCCTTAGGTAATGGAGCTTCAAATTTAACCCGTTCACCCGATACAGGATGATCCATTTCCAAAGAAAAAGCATGTAAAATAGTTCTTGAAATCAAAGGATTCTCTTCTGTATTTTTTTGTTTATTATAACGACGTTTAATTTCAGAAACGAAAAATTCTTCCCGTTTGCCATATACACGATCCACCATTAAAGGATAGCCTAATGCATCAAAATGCACTCTGATTTGATGGGTGCGTCCTGTTTTTATATTGGCTTCCATCAAGGTGAAATTTTTGAAACGTTCTTTTACTTTAAATTCAGTCACAGAAGGTTTTCCTCTTTCAGAAACAATCATTTTATCTTGTCTAGCCTTGCTTTGAGCGATGGGTTTATCGATAATTCCTTCTTCGACTGCCATATTCCCTTCAATGATGGTCAAATAAATTTTATCAAGGGTTCTTTCTTGAAATTGCTTAGATAAAGCCTTATGTATTTCTGGAGTTTTGGCAAAACATAGAATCCCACTGGTCTCTTTATCCAAGCGATGGACGGTATATATTTCCCCATATTTTTTTAATAAATAATGATAGACATTGAATTTTTCAGGAGCGTAGCGGTCAGGAATGGTTAATACAAATGGGAGCTTGTTTACAATGACAATGGCATCATCTTCGTATATGATTTCAATTTTCTTTTTCATTTTTTTGTTTTAATTACTTCCTTCTCTAGTATTTTAAACTATATTCATTTTGTAAAAATTGTGAGTTTCCATCCCGCATCTATAGAGTAATTAGGAACAGGAACATTAGTTTTTGAAATCAAATATTTTCAAATAATAACATTTTTATCAATATCGGTACACGTACTATTTTCTCATCTAGCTCCAATATTTTGGAGTGATTCATCTTTAATCTTCTCATCCTAAAATATAATCATTTTTTATCCATTAACTCCTCAAAAGTCGATTTCTTTTTTATATAAAAATTCCAAACGATACTCTTTTTAAATACACAAGATAAATTAGCTTTATCAGAAATCTTAATTTTATCAATAGCTTGTTTTTCTATTTTCTTTCTAGAAATTATCTTTGGAATTCTACCATAAAATGCAAAATGAGCTCTAATAATCGCCCAAATATGAGAAAATTTTCCTTCAGTAAGAAATAATCCCCCTGCAATTCCATCCATTATCAATCTGAAAGGAATTAACCAAAGTTTTTTAGAAAATGACTCGTTTTTAAAAAGTAAAATTAGATTATTCCGAAAGTTGAGATATGCTTTATTGGGACTGTTGTAATCCATTGTTCCTCCGCCTACATGATAGACAATTGCGCTAGGTTCAACGAATATTTTATAGCCTGCTCGTTTCAATCTCCAACACAAATCAATTTCTTCCATGTGTGCAAAAAAGCTACCATCAAAACCGCCTATTCCGTGAAATAATTCGCTTTTTATCAACATGGCTGCTCCTGTGGACCAAAATATCTCTTCACTATTATCATATTGGCAATGGTCAAGTTCTGCCTTATTGAAAACTCGTCCTCTGCAAAATGGATATCCTAAATGGTCAATCCATCCACCACTTGCGCCCGCATATTCGAAAAAATCTTTGTTATGAAAAGCTCTGATTTTAGGTTGAACTGCTGCAATAGTAGAATCATTTTCTATTTTTTGCATCATTTGATCCAGCCAAGTGGGTGTTACTTCAACGTCAGAATTTAAAAGCACATAAAAAGGGCTATTAATTTCTTGAAGTGCCTGATTATAACCTTCTGCAAATCCATGATTTACGGTCATTTCTAAAATCTCAATTTGATTTAAATAGTGCGACTTAAGAAATGAAATAGAATCATCTGTAGAAGCATTATCTGCAATGACAACCCTGTAATTTGGGTATTCCGTATTCAAAACAGAAGGTAAAAACTGTTCTAAAAATTTACGACCATTAAAATTTAAGATAACTATTGCTACTTCGGGACGATTCATATAAAGGATGGAACGATTTAAATTTGAGTTTGTTTATTTTGTAATGCTAAAAGACTATTTTTTTTATCAATATTAAGTTGATGAACCAAAGCATCTTTATTCTCAAACTTGATGCTATTTCTTAATTTTTTAATAAAACAAATTTCTATCGTATCATTGTAAATATCCTTTTTAAAATCAAAAATGTGAACTTCAACAGATTTTCGACCATCGTTTGAAAAGGTTGGACGATTTCCAATATACAGCATTCCATTGTACTGAAATTGATGATGACGAACTTTTACCGCATAGACTCCTGTTTTGGGGATAATCTTAAAATTGTTTTCCACTTCAATATTTGCTGTAGGAAATCCAATTGCTGTACCCACTTGAAACCCTTTGACTACATTCCCATTGATGAAAAAATCATATCCCAATAGCATATTCGCTTTAGAAATTGCTCCATCACTTAGGAAATTTCTGATTTTTGTGGAACTGATTCTTATTTCATTAATATCCTCTCGTTCTATTTCAATTACCTGAAAATCAAATTTCTTTTCATGCCATTTCAAAAAATCAATATTGCCTTGACGATTCAAGCCGAATCTATGATCATAACCAATGATAATAATTTTCGGTTTAAATCTCTTCACGAGAAAAGTCTCAATATATTCATCGGCACTGATTTGTGAAAAAGCAACAGTAAATGGAACGACTACTACATTTTGAATACCAAATTTTTCAAAAAGAATCAATTTTTCTTCCAATGAAGTAATTAATTTCAAACTTTTATCCTTTGGAAAAATGATACTACGGGGGTGGGGTTCAAAAGTAATTACGATACTTTCTCCTCCAATTATTTTCGCATTTCGTTTCAGACTATCCAATATTTTTTGATGTCCAAGATGAACACCATCAAAAGAGCCTATGGTGACAACGGCTTTTTTAAAATCAGGTAATTCTGCTAAATCTTTGTAAATTTTCATAGCGGCACAAAAGTAATGATTTTTTGTAAAATAGTTTAGTACATAGTAAAGTAAATTGTATTGTTTTTATTGTGCTGTTAAAACTATTTTTGGTAGTGATGAAAGGAGAGAAAGAAATGATACGGTTTCAGAAAAGTCGGGAGGCGAAAATTATCCGACAAAATCAGACTTATATTATATGTCCTTCTCGCAATTCCAAAGCGTCTAATTGTAGTGCTTAAAATTTTAGTTTCTATCTTTTTTAACCTTTTTACTTTTTGCAAAGTTGGTGGACATGTGTTTTCTGTTTTTAACGCTTTTTATTTCCATTTTTACTAAAATTCATAATGCGGTCGCCTTGACATCT
>CAMZLN010000127.1 GCA_947311465.1 uncultured Saprospiraceae bacterium | reverse complement strand
TTATTTTTTATTTATAATTTCTCTATAAATATTAGGATTTTTGAATATTTTTTATTACTAGACTTCGGAAGTCTAAAGACTTCGGAAGTCTAGTAATTGTCACTATTTAAATTTAGGAGCAGAGCATCCCTTACCATTCCAAGGCAATAGCCCAGCTGGCAAGCCTTCTTCTATTTTCATTAATGGCAAGAAAATTTCAGCGTCCATTTTAACTGAATTTCCTTGTAAATTTAATCCAAGCATACTTCTCAATTGATTAGCACCCGAGTTACTCGCACTGACAGCCGCATCTACATCAGCTCTGCTTAATTCTACCCGATTTCCGTAAATATTTGCCCATCTTTCAGCAACAGGAATTTTGATTACTGCTGTTTCGTTTCCTTGACTATTTGGATCTAGTCTTGAAGATTCATCTAATATATCTTCTACAGCCATCATGTCATTAATCTCTTTGTAGTCGTATTTAGAATTCCCAGTAAAAAGGTTATTATTCATTGTTATTGTTGCACCTTTATTATAAACACCACCATGATGACTAAATCCAAAGACATTATTTTCAATTGTTGCTAATAAATTTTGATCGATTGCCAATGCACTTCCACCGTAAGAAGCGATAGCATCATGTTTCCAATTGAAAAGGGATGTATTATTTTTTACTATAAACGCAGGGTAAAGATTTTTGTCACTTCCCATGTAGCCAGTTCTAATATGAATTCCATAGCCCGTATTGTTGATACAAAAATTGTTTTGAATAACTCCTTTACCTCCTTTAAAAACTCTTACAGATATAGCGCCTTCTGTTGGAGCGGTATTCATAACTACACAATTTTGAACAGCAATATTGGTATATTTGCTACCAACGATTACGATTCCACCAGATTCAGGAGAAGGATTCTGTCCTGATTTGGGACTTGCTTTTCGTCGGATTGCCAAATTTTTATTTTTATGGTATCTGTTTCTTGGACCGTTATCAAATATAATTCCATCCACGATGATAACCGATCCTTCGGACAATTGCCCATTTTTTTCTCTTTGTTGGTCTGTTCTAATATATAATCTTGGCGTTGTCAATTTCATATATTCATTAATACCTGTAAATATTGTTTTGTGAGCACCCCATGGATCCCTTTCCGAGAATGAAGTATCATATCCTCCATAGATTTTCACAGGAACATTTATTTCATCGGATCCTCTTTTACCTTTGCTCAAATAAACCCCTTCTGCGATATAAATGATGTCATTGGGTTTAAGATGATGGATGATATTTCCTAAATCTTTTGCTGGTCTTTCTTTTGTTCCGAGTTGCCCTGAACCAGTATTTCTACTCACGTACCATTCTCTTCCTTTTTTTGCAAAGATCGGAGTTGTTTTACTATTTCCTAATGTCGATCTGCTACTTCGTTTTGCTTTTGTAGTCGATTTTTTAGCATATTTATTTTTTAATTTTCGCAAGTTAATTTGACCATTTGCATTTATTTGGAATAGGTTGATGCAAATGAATAACATGATTAGTTTTTTCAACATGATTTTTAGATTTTAGTGAATAAGCTATTTATTTATAATTGATTTTATACTTAAATTTCTTAGTAGTAGAGTGATTTTTGAGTACCACACTAATAATTTTACCTTTTACGTTTGAAATTGTCCATGATTTGTCCAAGGTAGTTTTAGAAATTGGGAACTGAAAATTTACTTTGCTAGTCATCGTTCCATTTGCTTCATGAACGCAAATACATAAATCTGTTTTAGCTCGCCCTTTTATTTTGTTGATATTAATGGTGATTTTGTTTTGATTACAAGGAACTGTAACGAGTGAATTTTGAGATTTTGGAATGATATTTCCACCAATCATTTCCCCTCCAATATTTATAAATTTTGGACCTAGGGAGTAGTAAGAATGATTTTTAGATACGTCATCATACCAAAGTTTTTTAGTTATTTTTGTATGTTTTAAATATTCAGTATCGGGAAGGTTTTCGTTCCAGATGCCCCATTTTTCCCACATTTTTACTACAATATTTTTAGCGCAGCTACAATTTGAATTATTATGACCTAAAATCGTAAAATTTAATAAAAATATGGAGAAAATGATTATTACTATTATTCTGTTCATACTACTTTGTTTTTTGTATTGGGGAATTTGATAATACAAATGTAATAGAAAACAGATTCTCATAAATCACCTAAACTGATGATTTTAACGTGGATATTATTGGCAAAATCGTATTATTTTATCATTCCCCTTAGTTTTACAATTGTTTCAGAACGAGAATGTGTTTGGAGTTTATCATATATTTTAGAAACATGTGTTTTTATCGTATTGATACTCACAAAGTTTTTATCGGCCATAATTTGATTGGTACATCCATGGTAAAGACATAACAATATTTCAAATTCTTTCTTGGTAAGATTATCAATAATATTTTGATTGACTAATTCAAGGGTGATTGTATTGGGTTTTATGATTTTCCGATAGTTAAATAGGGCAATTTCTATGGAAGAATACAAATCGGCCTCATCAAAAGGTTTTACTACATAGCCCATGGGCAAAGTGTGTTTGACTTGCTCAAGGATATCTTTTGTAGAATAGGATGTAAGATAAATAAAAGGGATATTATATTTTTCGTTTATAACTTCTGCAATAGAAATTCCATCTGTATTTCCACCTAAATTAATGTCAAGAATGGCAAAATCAGGAAGATTCCTTTGTAAAATTTCCAATGCATTTTTCTTATCATAAGCGATAGATTGGACTTCATAATCCATTCGCTCTAAGCATTCTTTGATATCTTCAGCAATCAATGGTTCATCTTCTACGATTAGTATTTTTATTTTTGACATATTACACTATTTTATCATTTGGAATCTCGAGACGAACAGATGTTCCTTCTGTTTTACGATTAATAATTAATTTTGCTTTTAGTTTTACACAAAAGGCACTGATTAATTTAAAACCCAAGCTGGTTGTTTTTTTAATATCAAAATTCTTTGGTAAACCTGATCCGTTATCTGAAACTTCTAAAATTAAGCCGTTTTTCTGTTTTTTTAAGGAAACATAAATTTTTCCATTTTCGGTATCGGGTGTAAAAGCGTATTTCAAGGAATTTGTAATCAATTCGTTGAGAATTAATCCAAAGGGAATAATCGTATCGATATCTAGTTTTAATTCATCAATATCGTTTACGAGAGCAATATCATGATTAGATATTTTGTAGTTTAATACAAGATTTTTGGTTAATTTCTGAATATAATCCTTTGCATTGACACCTGATAAATTTTCGTTTTGATACAAATTTTGATGAATTAAAGCCATAGCTTTTACTCTATTTTTAACGTCGTCAATTGCTTGTTTTGTAAAGTCGTCATCAATTTGCCTTGATTGCATGCTTAATAGGGAAGAGATGATTTGTAAATTATTTTTTACACGATGATGAATTTCCTTCAAAAGAACTTCCTTTTCAGACAAAGCTGTTTTTATTTGTAAGTTTTTTTTCTTTAGTTTAATGGCAGCCTTTTTACGTATTCTGAATAGTCGATAAAATAATAATGCAATGATTAAAAGAGCAGCGATTCCTCCGATTAAACTTTTGATAATAATATTCTTTTCTTTTTCTTTTGCTATATTTTCTGCTTCTAGTATTTCTTCTTTTCGATCAAAATCGAATTGCATTTCTAGTTGAGTTATTTTTTTTATATTTTGCTCATTTAAAATCAGTTCTTTTTTATCAATAAATAATTCATGATTTTCAAGTGCCATTTTTATGTTGCCAGTTGTTTTATATGCATTATATAAACATTCACATGATTTTTGTTGAGCTTCATTATCATTTAAAGTAAATGCGAGTTTTTTTGCTTTTTCACAATCAACAATTGCTTTATCATACTTTTTTATATTTATGAATAAATTCCCCCTAGAAGTTAAGGTGCTCATTTCTCCATTTGGATAATTCACTTTTTCAAATACATGCAAAGCGTTGTTAAAACTTTTTAAAGCATTATCAAATTGATTGGTTTTAGTTAAAATATCACCAATATTGAGGTCAGATAAAGCCAATGATCTTTTGGGGGCTTTTCCTTCAAGTTTTAATTTCTTGCCAATTTCTTGAGCATGCAGGGCTTCCTTATATTTCCCCATTTTCATTAATAATTCTCCTTTATTTGACAATACAATTCCTGCGACTACTGGGTTTTTTAGATCTAGTGATGTATTGTAACATAAATCGTAGTAATAAACCGCTGATTCAAAATCTGCCAATTGAGTATAAATAATTGCTAATGAATTGTCAATTACGCTTTTTCGTCCTAAACGGTTATATTTTTCAGTTTTCGATAATTCCAAGGTATCAATTCCCTCTAAAATTTCTTTAGCATTGAAGAGTGATGATATGGCCAAAGAATAATTGCCTTCTTTTTTTTGAATACCAGATAAGGATGTTAGTATTATTGAATTAAGTGAAGGTGAATTCACATTGGATATTAAATCAAGGGCTTTGTTGAATAGAGTTTTGGCAGTATCCAGTTGGGATTTATAATAATAAAAATTTCCTAATGAATAATAGGAATGGCTCATCGCCTCGGGGGCATTTTCAATTGTTGAAATCTCAATGGATTTATCTATGAATTTTTTTGTGAAATCTCGATAACGATATTTTCCAGCACTTCCCGTTAGGCTTTTTACTTTCTCGTATAGGGTAGGTAACTTGGCGGTTTCAATTAAAATGGAATCAATGATTTTTTGATTTGTGGAATCTTGAGCATTCGAGTGATTCACAAGAAAAGAAAAAAAGATAGGAAAAATAGAAAAATAGTAATTGGTTTTCATAAATTAAAGATAGTAATTATTTTTCTAATTAAAACAAAGATTTACTTGTATTTTCAAGTAAATCTAAAAAGTTTTATCATTTAGTTTATTGTAACTGTAAATATATTCCAACTAGAAATACTATCCCTCACCCAAAAGTATGATATTGGTGATAAAAATAGTTTCGATCTACTATTTTTTTTTAGAAAAACCCAAGCATTCGGAATTTATCTGCACACTAAGTCCGATGAAATTCATTTCGTCATTATATCCTAAATCTCTTCCAACAACCAATCACAAACCACGCTTCACTATTTGGCCGAAACGAAATGAATTTCGTTTGACTTCTTTAAGCATTCGGAATTAACCACTCATGTAGAATACCATTTGATGCCAAAATCTCCTTTCCAGAAAGAGCAGATTTCGTCCCATCAAAACTTGAAGTTTTCCCACCCGCTTCTTCTACGATTAAAAGACCTCCTGCAACATCCCAAGGATTCAATTCAAATTCAAAATAAAAATCAAATCGACCACAGGCGACATATACCAAATCCACGGCTGCCGATCCTAATCGACGTACTCCTCGAGTAGATCTCATATATTTTTCGAGCATTGTCATATATCTTTCCATATATTCAAATTTATAATACGGAAATCCCGTTGCGGCAAGTGATGTTTGTATTGTTTTAGTTTTGGAAACAAAAATAGGCTTGTCATTTAAAAAAGCTCCTCCGCCTTTTGTAGCGGAAAATAACTCTTCTAATTCAGGAATATATACCGCAGCGATCAATAAATTATCGCCATCAGCCAAGGCAACACTTACGGAATATATAGGAAGACCAAATAAAAAATTAGTCGTTCCATCCAAGGGGTCGATAATCCATTTTAAAGGATTATCATCTTGTTTTACGGTTTCTTCTTCTGTTAAAAATCCTGCTTCTGGAATGATTTTGCGCAATCCCTCAACTAATATTTCTTCGGCCGTTTTATCTACGTACGAAACTAAATTGTTCAGTGATTTATCAGAAACATCTTGATTGGAGACTTTTCCACGTTCACTTTTAATATATAAACCTGCTTTTTTAACGATTTTATTGACTTTTTTACTGATGGATTTTAAATTCATAGACGTTGGATATTGAATTTGGTTATTTTATTATTATGATTTTTTGGTTTTTTGACTTTTTTTTCGTACTAGACTTCGGAAGTCTATAAGACTTCGGATGTTTGGATAAATCTAATGTAATTTATTAAATTACTTTAAAAATTTACTGTGAATTATTAGATTGATTTATATTCTAGTCCCTAACCTTTTCTCCTTATTTGCTTTATTATACCTAATATTTTATAATTAAAAACCTATATTTGCGGTCAAAAAAGAAATGAAAGAAACAAATCCAAAAAGATATACCGTTACCTCCGCTTTACCTTATGCAAATGGTGCATTACACTTAGGACACTTGGCAGGAGCTTATTTACCCGCAGATATATATGTAAGATACATGCGTTTGATGGGGAAGGACATTTTATGGGTTTGTGGTTCGGATGAGCACGGAGCAGCCATTACGATTCGTTCTAAAAAAGAAGGAGTTTCTCCTCAGGAAATCATAGATAAATACCATAATCTCAATAAAGATACTTTTGAAAAATTGGGAATCTCTTTCGATTTTTATCATCGCACTAGCGAGCAAATTCATCATGAAACTGCTCAAGAAATTTTTCTGAAATTACTCGAAAAGGGAGATCAATTCGATGAGAAAGTTACAGAACAATATTATGATGAAAAATTTCAACAGTTTTTAGCGGATAGATATATTATTGGTACCTGTCCAAAATGTGGTTTTGAAGAAGCCTTTGGGGATCAATGTGAACAATGCGGCTCGGATTTATCTCCCTTAGAATTGGTCAATCCTCGTTCCACAATGAGTGGTGAAAAACCTACTTTGAAAGAGACCAAGCATTGGTTTTTTAAATTGGATTCGCATGAAAAATGGTTGAAAGAATGGGTGAAGGAAGGAACAATTGATGGCAAATTTCATCATAATCCTAAAACTTGGAAAAATCATGTCATTGGGCAATGTATGTCTTGGTTGGATACGGGTTTGATGCCTAGATCTATTACTCGTGATTTGGATTGGGGGATTAAAGTACCTGTTGAAGGAGCAGAGGGTAAAGTGCTGTATGTGTGGTTTGATGCACCTATTGGATATATCTCTGCTACCAAACAATGGGCTTTGGACAATGGAAAAAAATGGAAGGATTATTGGCAAAGTGATGATACGCAATTGATTCATTTTATTGGAAAAGACAATATCGTTTTTCACTGTATTGTCTTTCCTGCAATGTTGAAAGCACATGGTGATTATAATCTCCCAATCAATGTGCCTGCCAATCAGTTTTTAAATTTTGAAGGGCGAAAATTCTCAAAATCTAGGGGTTGGGGGATAGAACAACACGTTTATCTCGAAAAATTCAAAGATTTTCCAAATAAAGAAGATGCTTTACGTTACGCATTGACGAAGATAATGCCCGAAAATAAGGATTCGGATTTTACTTGGGATGAGTTTATCGCTGCCCATGACAATGAATTGGTGGCTAATTTTGGAAATTTTGTCAATAGGGTAGTGGTCTTGACTAATAAATATTTTGATGGGGCAATTCCTTCATTGGATTCGGTAGATTGGAGTGAAAAACACAAGGAAGTACTGGATTTAATCAAAAAATATCAAAAAGAAATAGAGACTTTCCATTTTAGAAATGCTGCCAATGTTTTGATGGAAATTTCTTCTTATGGAAATACTTATTTACAAGATGTGTCTCCATGGTCGATTTTTAAAACAGATCCAGAAGATCCTTTGATTGCAGAATCTATGTTTGTTGCCAATCAGATTGTGGCGTTGTTGGCGATGGTTTCTAAACCATTTTTGCCATTTACATCGGATAAATTGCAAGGTATTTTGAATCTTAATCCAGTTCAAAATGGAGATTTAGCAACAGCTATTGAAAAATTAGGAAATAATCAACCCATTATTAAAGGAGGACACCAAATAGGAAAACCTACTCTTTTATTTGCAAAAATACATGATAGAAAAGATAGTAGTCGATTGGAATTAATCAATGCACAAAGAGCAGAATTAGAAGCGATTTTAGCAGCAGAAGTTCCTAAACATGAATCTGTCAAAGCACAAACTAGCTTCGATGATTTTACTAAAATGGATATGCGAACGGGTACTATTGTTAAGGCTGAAAAAATGAAAAAAGCAAAGAAATTACTTCAATTGGAAGTAGATCTAGGTTTTGAAACTCGAACAATCGTCTCTGGAATAGCTGAATATTTTAGTCCAGAAGATGTGATTGGTCAACAGGTTGTCGTGCTTTGTAATTTAGCTCCTAGAAAACTGCGGGGGGTCGAATCCAACGGAATGATCTTGATGGCGGAGAATGAGAAGGGAGAGTTGGCGTTTGTGAATGCGAAAGATGGATTTGGGAATGGGTTTGTGGTGAGGTAGTGGAATGATGGAATGATTCAATGATATAATGATTCAATGATGGAATGATATAATGATTCAATGATTCAAGGTGCAATGATTCAATGGTGCAAGGGTGGAATGGAATGATACAATTATACAATGATGGACTGTGTACAGAAAACAGTTTATGATTTTTGAAAAGGAAACTAAAAGCTATGACAGACAAAGAAGTTTTTATAGAAAGGATGAAGTCCAAAACGAAGAAATTTGCAGTTGATGTTATCAAATTTTGTGATTCATTAAAAAATTGTAAGGCATCATCTGTTATCGTCTATCAACTTGTCAAATCTGCAACATCAACTGGGGCTAATTACAGGGCATCGTGCAAAGCAAGATCAAAAAGGGATTTTTTTAGCAAAATTAGTATTGTTGTAGAAGAAGTAGATGAATCTGAATACTGGTTAGAAGTGATAGAAGACACAGAATTATCAAGTAATATTAAAGAATTAGAAAGGTTGCTAAAAGAAGCAAATGAAATAAATAGAATAATGTCAAAAGCAAGAAAATCTGCAGGTAATAGTCTAAATTAACTCACTAACTCACTAAATCATTAGCTCATTAGCTCATTACCTCATTACCTCATTAGCTCATTACCTCATTGAATCATTATCTCATTAAATCATTACCTCATTAGCT
>CAMZLN010000126.1 GCA_947311465.1 uncultured Saprospiraceae bacterium | reverse complement strand
TCGCCGCTTCGCCTGCTCCTTGGATGAAGGATGAGTTGAATTTCCAAAGGACATTATTGTTAAGAAATAAGCTTATTTTTTAAACGTCAACTCATCAAGTCTCGACTTTGGAGAGCTGACTCATCTTTTCATCAACTTATCAAATATTTGAAATTTATTTCGTCATTTACATTATAAGCTACTTCCGTAAAACAATCATCTTCTTAACCGAAAAACGCCCATCATGTTCCAATTTCAAAAAGTAGGTCCCATTAGAAATAGAAGAAACATCAATGGCAGAAGTACTTTCAATATTTCTATTGACTAAAACTTTATTCCCAAGGCAATCAAAAATAGTAATGTTTGCATTGGAAAGAGTGGAATTATCAAAATTGACCCAAATTTGAGTAGTAGTAGGATTGGGATAAATATCAAATTGAATATTGGTTTGAATATCATCCGTAGCTGTAAAAGGACTTGTAAAATTAGTGGTGATTGTAGAAAATCCACCACGATTATTCCCAATCATAAGATCGTATTTACCATCATGATTGATATCCGCAAGGGTTGGATTAAGAGCATCTCCAAAATTATGATTTGCGAAATGATCACTTACCCTATTAAATTCTCCATATAAATTGCCCTCAATATTGTCAAAATGATGAACTCCAATTTTTTGAGAACCACAAATCAATTGATATTTTCCATCTACTTCTATGAAAACTGGTGAATTTGTACTATTGGATACCCCAGGTTCTTTGACCAATACATTGCCCAAAAGGCTGGTGTTGGGTGCTACATTTTGATCTGCTTCAAACATTGGATTGCTTGTACTTCCTTGGTTTTGAAAATAATTCAAATTACTATTTCGCTCACCAATTACAATATCCATTAAACCATCTCGATTTAAGTCAACTACTGTTGGATTGGCTAAAAGTCCAACATCAATATCCATATAATTTTTGATGAATGTTGTGAATTTCATAGGTTGATTTTCCTGAGCTGTATTTTCTGCAAAGTACATAGAACCATTGTAAACCCCGATTAATAAATCAAGATCTCCATCTCCATCAATATCGCCAAAAGTAGGGGAATAGTGCGTATCTTCTGATGCTTGTTCTGAAAACGACAACCAATCTTCATCTATTAATTTGAATTTAGGATTTTTTAGAGTACCTATATTTTGGAAATAAACAAGACGATTATTTTTTTGATTAGGGTCGTATTTTCCATTGGTACCACATACAAGATCATCCAATCCATCATTATTAACATCTACAAAAACGGGGTGGTTTACAGACCCTAAATCAATCATTTGATCCACTATAAAATTTCCTTTTACATATTCAAAAACTGGATTTTCGGTACTTCCTATATTTTTATACATCCAAGCACAGTTGTAGTTTTCTAAGATTATGGATGTACAATTGGCCGCAATAAAATCTATTTTATCATCATTATTAACATCCATAAAAAAAGCACTAGGGAAAATATCAATATCAACATCTCTTGTATTATCAGGAAAATTTGAAATTTGTTCCGTCATCCAAGCATCATCTTTATCTCCTCCATTGAAGAGCATATTAATACTTGGAAAGGAAACGTCACCCACCGCCAATTCATAGTCCATATCATTGTCCATGTCGATGACTGTAATGGCCGAGCCAGCATGTCTAGAACCGCTATTAGATGGAGCAAATCCTTCTGCACATTCTCCTTTTGTATCAGAAAGTTCTATGGTATTGCTGAGTCCACTTTCATAGAATCCGCCCCAACATCTTTCTTCAAGTTCAAAAACAAGACTATCTTTACCATAATTTCTTTCCACAGAGTAATTTCGGTAATATTCTACTGTACCACCGCCAATGCCAAAAGTCAAAATATCTATATCTCCATCAAAATCTACATCTGCAATCGCTGGATAATCAATATTAAGCAAAGGAATATTTGTAAAAAATCCATTGGAATGACTTGGGTACTTCAAAAGCGATTTTTCTACTGTAAAATGCAAATATCCATCAGCATCACGAGTACCTTTAAATACAGAAATGCCAGGAATTCCAATTTCTACTGATGTTGAGAAAATATCTTCAATTCCATCATCATTAAAATCATGTACACTGATGAAGTCGACAAGATTATCTGGAAAATATTTTATATATTTCAAATCAAAGTGATAATTGTTTCCATCGGTAGAACCATCATTTATAAAAGGGAGTAAAACATTTCCCGTTCTATCAAAAATCAGTAAATCTTTTCGTCCATCACCATCCAAGTCAATAGCATTAAACTGTGGTGCATGCAACCCTCCCACCTGTGCATTGATGTATGCTTCACCATTTTTATTTTGAAATGGAATATCTAAAATCTTTGGAGTTTGAGCAAAAACAGAAATTGAAATTATGGAAGTTAAAATAAGTAAAAATAGGCGCATACTACAATATTTATTAGAGTGTAATGAAATTGGATTTTTTTTTTCAATAAAAATTCCGTTTATTTATGAACGCAATTAAATGCTGCTTGTTTATAGAATTATGTTAATATTTTTTGTTTTATTGATAAATACAAAAAACAACTGTTACGAAATGTATTTCGACAACAATCTGGCATCTAATTTCACAAAACGAATATAGTGTAAATATACTAAATACAAACTATGAGAGCCAACTTATACCTAGTTTTGTCAATTGTACTACTTTTGATAAACCCAAGTTTTTCACAAGATGTTGTTGATACTTTGTCCATCATTGAAACAGTGGAAAAACAAGCAAATTTAGAAAAAGTCGTTATTGATGAATACACTCTTAAAGCTACGGCTACGAAAGATGGGAGCAATTTGACTTTTTATAAAAAAGGAGCGAATGGAGAAGGGCATATTTTTATCAACGGAGAAGATACTAAATTAGCTTTTGTAAATGGGGTAGCTAATTTTAAAATTGATCCTGGTTTTGGAGGGAAATTGTTTCTTATCAATAATAAAATTGGTAAGAAAAACAATTACAATCTGACACATATTTCTAAAATGAAACGGGGAACTGGATTTCGTATTCGGCATATTCCATTGTGGATGTCAATTATTCCACCACTCATTGCCATTATTTTAGCTTTGGTTTTCAAGGAGGTGATTGTATCCTTATTTTTAGGGATTTGGGCAGGAGCATTTATTGCTAGTGGATTGCGATTCGATTCATTATATTATATGATAGACAGTTTTTTTAGTGTATTGACCACCTATATTTTAGGAGCAATCAGCAACAGCAGTCACGTATCCATTATTTTATTTTCATTATTGATAGGTGGAATGGTAGCAATTATATCTAGAAATGGAGGGATGGCAGGTGTTGTTCAATCCCTTTCAAAATATGCGAAGTCAGCAAGAAGTACCCAGTTTATAACATGGTTTTTAGGGGTTGCCATTTTTTTTGATGATTATGCCAATACGTTGATAGTAGGCAATACAATGCGATCTGTTACCGATAAGTTTAAAATTTCAAGAGAAAAGTTGGCTTACATTGTGGATAGTACAGCAGCACCTGTTTCGGCTATTGCTTTTATTACTACTTGGATTGGTGCAGAGTTGAGTTATATTGCAGGGGCAACTGCTGGATTGGAAGGGTTTGATACATCTTTGACCCCTTATGCAATTTTCATGTCTTCATTGAAGTATTCATATTATCCAATATTTACTTTAGGATTTATATTGATGTTGATTTATACGAAAAGAGATTTTGGTAAAATGTATAAGGCGGAAATGAGAGCTCGAACCACGGGACAAGTTTCAAGTGTGATTAATCCAGATGACGATGAGCCCAATATGGAAGATTTAAGTCCTGTGAAAGGAGCACCCTTGAAATGGAAAAATGCCGTAATTCCCGTAGTTGTTGTTATTTTAATGACTATTTTCGGATTAATTGACACAGGAATTGATTCCATATATCAAGCATTGGCCGATAAAGGTATGGCTCCAGATTCATCAGGATGGGGAGTGGTTTGGTCACAAATAGGTGGAGTCATCAATTCAGATGAGCCAGGATTTATTATGAAACTTGGAAAATTGATAGGAAGTTCGGACTCTTATAAAGCACTATTATGGGCGTCATTTTCAGGTGTTGTTGTTTCAATAATGATGACCATTGGTGGTAAAATCATGAATTTATTTGATACGATGCATACCATGACTACAGGTTTCAAAACGATGTTACCGGCATTGATTATTTTGAGTTTGGCTTGGTCTTTGGCGATTACGACTGAGCAATTACATACAGCGGATTATATCACTTTGATCCTTGCGGATAGTGTGAGCCCCTATTTGATGCCAGGTATTATTTTTATTTTAGCAGCCTTAATTGCATTTTCAACGGGCTCTAGTTGGAGTACGATGGCGATTTTGTATCCAATTGCAATACCTACAACGTGGGCGATATGTCAGAATCAAGGCATCGATCCGAATACGACGATGGAATTGTTATTAAATGTAATCGCTGTTGTTTTAGGAGCATCCGTTGTTGGAGATCATTGTTCACCTATTTCAGATACGACAATATTGAGTTCACTGGCGTCTGATTGTAATCATATTGATCATGTAAAAACACAGTTGCCTTATGCTTTGACTGTAGCTGCGGTCAGTTTATTGGCAGCTGTAGGTGTTTCATATCTGGGGGGCGGCTGGTTTATGTCGTTTATTATTTTGATAGTTGGATTTTTTACGCTTTGGGGGATTATTATGAAATTTGGAAAACGGGTGGATCTTTAATTGTTGAATGAATAATTGAGTTATTGTATGAATGTATTATTGAATGGCTAGTTTATGAAAACCTTTTTAAAATGGACACTAAGAACAATTATATTCCTAATAATAGTTATATTAATAGTAAATCTATGGGTTGAAAAATCAATACAATCTAAAACATTTAATTCTCTTGTACAGATACCACATAATAAGGTAGGACTTCTTTTAGGCACTAGTAAGTACACTTCTAATGGACATGAAAATCTATTTTTTAAGTACAGAATACAAGCTGCTAGTAAACTATTCAAAGCAAAAAAGGTAGAGTATATTATTGTAAGTGGTGATAATCATATCGCAGGATATAACGAGCCAGAACTAATGCAACAATCATTAATAAAATTGGGCGTCCCCAAAGAAAGAATTATTTTAGATTATGCGGGTTTCCGTACACTAGATTCTGTTGTTAGAGCAAAAACTATTTTTGGACAAACTCAATTGACTATTATTTCTCAAAAATTTCATAATCAAAGAGCCATTTTCATTTCAAAATATAAAGGTATTGATGCCATTGGATATAATGCGGATGATGTTAGTTTACTGTGGTCATATCGAACGGTTCTTCGTGAGAAATTGGCAAGAGTGAAAGTGCTTTTTGATTTAATTTTTGGGGTTGATCCTAAATTTTTGGGTGAGCAGATTGAAATTCGATAAATCTCCGTTCTTCATTTTCCATTCTTTTCAAAAACTTATATGGAACTGGAATTGAAATATCCACTATATTCCCCAATATTGGATGAATGAACAACAATCCTGTAGAACAAAGAAACAGCCCCTTATTTTTCAAAATCATCCCTTCTTGACCATAAAGTTTATCCCCTAAAATCGGAAAACCAATGGATGATAAATGAATCCGTAATTGATGTGTACGACCCGTTTTGGGAAATAATTTTACTAAAGATAGATGTTTATTTTTTAAAGATGGTATAGATTTTACCTTTTCAAATAGGGTAGATGCACTTTTTTTATCCACTATTGTATCAATCTCTCCCGATATTTTGATATCTCCAATCACCAATGCATGATATATTTTTTGAATGGATTTATTTTCAAACATTTCCCCCAACCGTATCCTTGCTTTTTTAGTCTTTGCAATAATCAGCAATCCACTGGTTTGATTATCCAGACGATGTGTAGGTTGAGGACGGATAGCATCCGATTGATTCGATTCTTTTAAGTTATAGGAAAGCGCATTTTCAATGGTATAAAATAGATTCCCACTCACAGAAATTCCTGCAGGTTTATGGATGACAGCGAAATACTCATCTTCAAAAATAATCGGCAAATCCAATTCCAATGGTTTATAAATTGAATAATCAGTTTCAAAGGTAATCACATCTCCTTTTTTGATCCAATATCCAGTTTGTGTATCTTTTCCATTGACTTTTACCTGTTTTTGCTTAATGGCTTTTTTTATACTTGATTTTGTTGGACATAGTTCGAATACGCCAATTAGATAATCTGTTATTCTTATGGCATCGTCTTGCTTTGATACAATATGTTTTTCTTTAATCATGTTGGAAGGTAATTATAAAATTTGAAATATTGTTAAAATTTGGTGAAAAGGGTGCATGGTGCAAAGGGTGCATGGTTCAAAGGGTGCATGGTTCAAAGGTACGATGATCTTATTACTTTGTGATCTTTGTGCTCTTTGTGGTAAAAAGATTATAAGATGAGTCAGTCGCAACTTCCTCTGCTCCTTGGATGAAGGATGAGTTGAATTTCCAAAGGACATTATTGTTAAGAAATAATCTCATTTT
>CAMZLN010000125.1 GCA_947311465.1 uncultured Saprospiraceae bacterium | reverse complement strand
CTAGTAGCCTCACGGATTCAGGTCTGTTATAAGGAAAAGTAACTATATACCCATCCCCCCCCTTTTTCACACTTTTTTGTAGGCTTTTATTTGCTAGCAATCCAAAGTGATATGCCTTAGCTAAAACGGACATTTTCTAATTTCTTACCCCTGTTTTTGAGAAATCATATCTAGTTATGATATTACTCAAGCTTTTATGGGTATGTTAATTTTTAAGAAAAAACTATCATTTACAGTAACTATGTTATATATATTGAAGCTATTTAAGGGTATATGTTCTTAATTTATTAAACCAGAGTATTTATATACTGCAACAGGATTTGATCTATTTCATTAACCTAAACCTAAGAGTAAGTAATATGTGCGCATTAGAAACACGGGTAGAATCTATTTTACTTGATGAAAATACAGATGTCTTAATCGAAGTAACAGATTTTGGGGGAGAAAAACAAGTTAGTTCAGATATATTGAACTTTGATGAAGTTAGTGGAGCAATTGAAAAAATTTCTCAAACAGTCTTAGAACCAATAAAAAAGGTTGCACCTAAGAAAGCAACGGTTGAATTTGGATTAGAAGTGGGACTCGAGTCTGGAAAATTAATTGCCCTTTGGGTGAAAGGTCATGGAACTGCTCATTTAAAGATTACACTTGAATGGGAGAACATCTAAAACATGTTAAAGCTCACTGGATTGTTACAACAGTGCACTGTTTTGATAAGGGTTGGGAGTAGTAAAGCTGGAACTGGTTTTTTCATTCGACCTAATGTTATTTTAACTTGTAACCATGTCATTGAAGATTCATTAACTGATGAAATAAATATTGATGTGATTTGGCAAGATAATGTTGCGGTTAATGCAACTCTTTTGTCTTATTCTAAAGAATTAGATTTAGCTTTGCTCTCTGTTTCTTATGATAACTCGCCGTATGTTTCTATTGAAAGCGGTATAGAAATCGGAGATAAACTTTATGTATATGGATACCCCTCTGAAACTCTTAGAGCATACGGTAATTATAGTAAAGGAGATTCAATCTCTCTTGAATTTGAAGGATTCTCAAGATCACCCTTACTAATGAAGCTAAAGAATGGTCAGGTCGTTTCTGGGTTTAGCGGAGCACCATTACTAAACCAGCGAACTGGTGGGGTCTGTGGGGTTATGAGATTGACTCGAGGTGAGTCTAATAATATTGGAGGAAGAGCAATTCAAATATCAAGTGCTCTTAAGTATTTTAATAAAATGCTAAATAAGCAAGAATATTTTAATCATGAAAATAAACAATGGCTTTCATTAATAGAAAACAAAAAAGAAACAATACAGAAAGTAAATACAAATACCACGCAAACTATTAAAAATGAAGGAGAAGTACATAATCAAATTATTATAAACTCACTTGGTAAATTAACGATTAAATAACACACTTTTTCCAAAGGATATAGTATGCAAGAAAATATTGATTCAGAAGTAAGTACTAATGATTCTTGTACAACTGAAGGTAATGATGCAAACACTAGTAGTAAAACGCCTGATATTAAATTAGATGATGAAGATATAGAGTCAACAGGTAATAATCGTACACAAAAAGTTAAAAATAAAGAAGAAGTTGATACTCAATATATTATAAATACCCTAGGGTCTATAAATTATAATAATAACGGAAAAGAAAGAGAGTTTATTGATCCAACAAATGAATTATTTATAAATCACGAAGCTATTTTGTCAAAATTTCCTACCGATGAGATTAAGAAGCAAAAGAAAAAACTTGATAAGGAAAGAATACTTCTAATTGACTGCGTAGATATAATGATTTCCGAGTCTGCATTATTTGAATTAACAAATAGCTATAAAGACGATCATTTACTGAGAGAAGTTTTATTCGAAGGAATTAATATAGAACAAGAAGAAATAGTCTCTTTATCTTTTTTTGAGGATAAAACTAGAATGAGTAAAATTACAAAGAAGAAACCAGCTGTAATTGTAATTCGACTTAATTCTGAATCTGAAAACTTTTTGGGATCTATGTTTTGTAGTTATAGTTATATTAAGAGAATAAAGAAAAATTTAGCTGATAACAATATTTTTTTAATATGTATTATTCAAACTGAATTTATAAGAGACTTACATAAACAACATACTAAAAGAGCTAAGATTGAAAATGATTATAAGCCTAGCTTTTATGATTGGCATATTGACTTTTTGCGCTATATTCTTCATGAAAAATACTCAATTGAGAGGTATGAATACCTTTATAACAAAATTCAGAATCAGAAAGAACTAGGTTTATGGGGAGATATTTCTGAGGAATCTTTTTCTTCCTATATAAAACAATGTATTACTAATAAAACACTTGATGAAGAGGTTGAAAAAAGAATCACATATGTGGAGGGGGGGAATCTAGAAGAGTTCCTAAAACAAATAAATCCACCGAATGAAGATCTTTTTCCCGAAGATAGAATTCAGAGAGCTGTCTTATATACCGCAGTTTTTTTCCCTAATCTCACTACGCCAGAATTTAATACTATTATTTTATTATTACTGAGTAACGAGTTTACTATTACAACAACATCTTATAATAAAGAAAATGAAGAAGTAGTTAAGGTCGAAAATAAGGAACCTCTAGTCAATATTTGGAGAAAAAAAGCAGACACCATAATAAATGAATGTCAGTTGGTAGCTGTTTCTTCAAATGATGGACGAAGAGAAATAAGGTTTACAACCCCTTATTTAAAAAGTTCAATAAAAAAACACCTACTAGAGAAAAATAGCTTTTATATTAATCATCAGTTTACCTTAATAAAAAACTCAGGGGTTCTTTTTGAGTCTTCAACTTCAAATCATATTGTGAATAATATTGTTTCTATTTATGCTGAAATGGCTTTATCCGATCCCAACTATTATGGTGAGAACGGTCTTGTAGAGATAATTATTAAGCTTCAAGATACCGAAGATATAAATGAAAGTATAGTAATTTTTAGGTTATCAAAACTGATACAGGAGTTATTACAATATCCTGAGCTTAGAGATATTGTTAAAAACTTCTTAAACATTCTTATGTCGGAAAAATATTTTAACTTAGTTTTAAATATTGTATTAGGCGTAACTAAGCGACTAAGGTACACACTAGATTTTGATCCTATGCATTGGATTCAGAGGCTTTTAAATCAAGCACCTAAAGAAGAATCTGATAAAATAACTAAATTAATCCTTGATTTGGCGCTACAAAGTGGAACGAGAATATATGAGTACCTTGATGAAATAATACAATGGCTACCAAGTGATAATAGGCATATTTCCAAATATCCTCACTCTTCATTAAGTGTACTTGAGTCAACTATTGCATATGCTAGCTACACGTATTTAGTAATAAATACTGAAGACTATGGTGCTTGGCCACCAACCTACCCACTTTTCTCAGCCCTTCAAAATGATGATAATCCTGACGAAAAGCTTAAAGTAATTGTATCAGTGATTTTTCATCCTGCTTTAGAAGAAATAATAAGGAAAGACCAATACAATTTGCCTCTTGATAATGATGTAAATTTTTCAATTAATACAATTATTGGAGCAGAATATATTGAAATCTGGTTTTTATTATTGCATGGTGAAAATGAGATACATCCAAAAGCACTGCTTATTGCTCAGGCACTATTAAGACAAGTTTTAAATTATACAAAGAAAAAACAACATAGAAAAATTATGAATTACTGGAAGCAAAAGATTAATCAATACAAACAAAATGACTCCAGTATATATGAAAGTACTCAATATAAAGTTGAGATACGCTCATTGTTACGATTAAGAAAAGAATTTAGAGTAGTTCAATTATTGTATCAAACAGGGGAGAATTAAAGTGGGTATCAAAAAATTTGATATTTTGGGTAAAACTAATAAACCTAGATTTAATATCAATAGCAATAGCAATAGCAATAGCAAAAACTCTTCCAAGTTTATAATAAATGATGATGATCATTTCTTGATAACAAAGATTATTGATGTTTTCAACCTGCCTTTAATTGAGAGTGACATTGAAAAAATCGTATATATAAATGAGAAAACGAATGATATTACTGATCCACCATATTTCATTGGATCTAAGCTTGGACTGCATCGGCATGTGCTTGCCTACAAAGTATCAACAGATGCCGAAATAAAAAATGTGCAACTTATTACATATATTAATGAGATATCATCAAATAGAGAATTAAAATTACGAATATCATATAGTGCAAAATGTCCTAAAGGAAATGAAGAACAGGTAGTTAAGACATTATATAAGAATCCAGAAAAGACTCTTAATGAACTAATTGTACGTTGGATTAAAGAATTTCATGCTTTTAAAAATGACTTAATATTACACTTTTATTCGTTGCAAGACGAGATACAACGATATATCACAAACAAAGCCCAAGAACTTGTTGGGTTAAAAATGGAGGTCAGTGTTAGTCTTGATCATGATGAAAGAAAGCTAATAAAGCCTTTAGACTTCAAGACAGAATTTCCTGTGCGTGTAAAAGGCTATAATAAAGAAATCATACTTGCTTTAAACTGCCAGCTTGATATTGATGAAAATCATAGGATTAATGCGATATTAAAATATAAAGATTTATCAACCCTTAAAACACGATTAGTTGACATGATAAAGTCATATATTTTGTTAAATATATCATCAATAGAAACATTCTATTTATCTGGCAATTATGAGTTGACTCAAACTTTAATAATACACCTAAATGGATTGCTTAGATTGGAAGGAAGAAAAATAAGCTTTCTAGATTTATCATCTGAATTAACAGATTCACTTCCCCAAGATTTCTTTTCATATGAGACAGATATAAACTGCACAATTAAAGACTCTCCGCAAGAGATTACTATTAACCATAAATTATTAATGGATTTGCAGCATCCTGCTGATTATAAAATGTCAGGAATTGAGGATTTGAACACATGGGCTAAAGATAAACTTGAGAAAATTACTCGAAACGAATTATTTAGTCGAGAATATTCTGATTTAATATTGAATATAAATGAGATAC
This sequence comes from uncultured Saprospiraceae bacterium, assembly GCA_947311465.1. GTDB lineage: Bacteria > Bacteroidota > Bacteroidia > Chitinophagales > Saprospiraceae > CAMZLN01. The sequence goes on along the minus strand of CAMZLN010000125.1, from coordinate 2,637 downwards.
ATTCAAACATAAAAACAGCCATCGAAAATGAAGCATCACTTATAGGATATACGATAAAACACCTACTAGTAATCCCAAATATGGAACCATTGACCTTATTTCATGATGGATTTCGAATTGAAGAAGATCAAGCCTTTATCACTAAAGATACCAATATTGATGTGAAACTGAGCCTTATATTGAGTGCAAAACTTGGTGATCTAACTCAAATAACAAGTTTTTTGAAACCACAAATTAATTTATTAGATGAAATCAAAAAAGATTTAATATTAACTCTAAAAGATACTATACACGGTATAAGTGCGGAAAGATTCTATATGCGTTTTAGCTTTTCAGATAAAGCTGAAGAACCAGCTGTAGAGTCTTTACTACACTCATCTGTTATTGATGCATTAAAAGGAAAATATCATTTAGAAAATATAGATTTAAAGATAAATACAGTTGATACAAGTGTTACAAATAGGTTAAAAGAACTATTAAATGGAACCCACAAATTTGATCTCAGAATAACACCACTTAGATTAGGTGAAAATATCAATTTTACTCTTATCTTTCAAATAAAAGGAGTAGACAAAGATGGGTGGTATAGTTTCCAAGCAAATAAATACAATAGCTCCGAGGAAGAGTGTAATAGCATTATTGAAGTATTTAAAGAAGATATTAAAACCTATTTGAATACCTTGCCAATAGAATTGTTAAAATATGAAGACATTAAACAGCTAAGAGACCTTGAAGCAATAACTAAGTTATCTTTAGATAAAATAAAACAAACATTCGGTCTAATTATTGAAGTTGTCACATTTAATCGTCACCCAAGCTCAAGTGAAGCTATTTCACAAGAAATTTTAAGTATAGAGGATGATAGTCTTTTAGAAGAAAACAAGAGTAGAAGTCAATTTGCTAAAACGAAACGAGATGCAAATCATATTTTATTGGAAAATTTATACCATAAACGAAATAAGATTTTAGAAAATCGTGTAGATGAAGATGAAGATGAGTTAGAAGAATTGAAAATTATCAATAGTGAGATTAAAAAAATTGAGAAGAATGCTAGCACCTTATCTACTAATAGATCTAAAGTAACAAAATATTCAGAAGAAAAAAAGAAATTCAGTATTGAAGATTTCAGCCCTGAAATTAAACAGATTCAAACAGAAAAAAATACAGAGAATGATTGACTATTATATTTCCCACCTATTTAAGGAAGAAATGCTTTAGCTCCATATAAGCAAAGCATTTTTCTTTTTTCATCAATTACATGGAAATATAATATGCTTGTTTGGATTTACTAGAATTTTCGTCCATTTTCACATGAGAAGCTTGTTAATGATTCATAAGATTCAATATCCATTCTCAATTGCTTGCTAAATCTTAATGCAGTTTCATGCGGAGAAACACGGTATTTATCTAGTAACCCTTGTGTTTTATTGTAAAGTTCAATTGCGGAATTTTTATCAAAAGAATTAAGGTGCTTACAAGCTTCAATTTGACGATTTCTAATAATGTCATACAACAGCTTTTGAGCAGTGCTACTATTTACACCTAAGTCTAACATTTCTATAAGATAACTAGTTGCACTTTTATTACAATTTTTTGTAGGAAGAATCAAGCAACCACGCTTAATTAGTTTTTCTGCTTGCTGTTGCAGTTTTTCTAGTTGATTGTCTATGCCTGATGAAGGCTCGGCTGGTGCCTCTTGATTGCTAGAAGGGGTAGGATTCTCGCTTGGAGTATATTGTTCATTTTTATTATCTGAGTTAACATTATAATAAGCAATTACACCAATGAACAACAAGATCAGTAGAAACATTGTTGCAACGGGATTTATGGGTTTCTTAGGTTTCTTAGGTTCGAATCTATCAAAACTTCTAGATTTTGGTAATTGTCGTAATGTCTCCTTGCAGCCACACTCACCATTAGGGCATTTATCTTTCCAAGTATAAGCTAGATAGGCAATCTTTTCATTTTTACAAATAAATATTTCATCCCCATCTTTCAATAATTCACCCGTTACAGGATCATGCCGATTTTCTAAAAGAAAATCAGTGTGTTGATCTTTACTTAAGCGAATTTTATATGGTCTCATCTAGTATGCCTAAATGGCTACTCTTTATTACATAGAGAGTAATTCAAGATATCATTTACCTTAGCCCAATATCTTTTATTCTTATAGGAAATATAAAACCATTTATTGTCTCCTCGAATTTCAATACCAAGAATCTGTCCTTTAGTATCCTTACCAGTCATAAATGTATCATTATTCTGTATATAACTTATACCTTCACTTTGGGACAAATTAATATCATATAAGTCGATATTTGATGTTGCTGTGAAGATGTGTTCTTGCTTGTCAAGGCTAAGGCAAGCCTTTATTAAACTATTGTTTTCATATGAATTATTAGAGGGTGTAACAGTAAATGAAGCATTTGCTCTTACTGTTTTGTTACTACTTTTGTGTCTGCTAGTAGGCAGTAATAAATAGAGTAAAAAAGGAGTTGTAACTACTAGTAATACCGTTAATACTATAACTAATAGTTTAGTTTTTTTTTATCTTTTGTATCCTTTGTATCCTTTGTATCCTTTGTATCCTTTGTATCCGTTGTATCCTTTGTATCCTTTATATCCTTAAATATAGCT
>CAMZLN010000124.1 GCA_947311465.1 uncultured Saprospiraceae bacterium | reverse complement strand
CTTACTAATCGCTGCATGATTTCGCAAAGCACGTGAAACAGTAGAAGGTGTTGTACCCAACTCCTTTGCTAAATCCTGAATAGTAACTCGTTTTTTCATTTTATTTTGAATTAAGATGCTAAAATATTACTAAAATTCAATTTATGCAATCGTTTGTGTGTTTTTTATCATAAATACTTAATAATCGGTCAAATTAAGGAATTGTGTAGAAATGAATTTCAGTTATATAAGTATTATATTTTATCCATAATTTATACGAGTAGCTGGATAATTGACATTTTTCAAACTATAAATTAAGTTAAAAATGGATATTTATTTTTTCACAGTTTCTAATGCAATTTTTGAAAAACATGCATTAAATTTATAAAGAGGATGGATTTACCAATTATCTAATGAAAACGACCTAAATGGGCGTAAAACTTACACATTATAGAATGGATACGACTTTATCTCCACTTTTAGATTCTTTTTCATATTTTTACCCTGAGCCAATGCATTTGATGTGTCAAAATATTTATTTCTTTTTCTTTTTCTTTTTCTCATTGCTAGACAAGTGATTTTGGCTCAAGATTATACTGCTTACAATACAGAAAATGGTCTTCCAAGCAATCAAATATATGATATTCAAGAAGATGCTGACGGATTTATCTGGATTGCGACTAATAGAGGACTAGTTAAATACGATGGCAAAGAATTTATCAATCACACTTTAAAAGATGGTTTACCCAATTTTCCTTGGTTATTAGAATTGGATTTACAAGGTCGAATGTGGTATTTTTCAAAAAGTAAATATCAAGGGTATATCAAAAATGATAGCATATATAAGTATCCATCTTATTCTGGAAATGTAATCACTCCAGCAAGTTCAAATTTAAAAACAAAAGCTGGAATATCCTTTCTATCAATTGATGGTATCCTTTCGTTGAAAAAGAATCAATTTGAAAAACAAAATGCCGGTTTGATAAGGAATAGTCAAAAGTATGAAAATTTACTACAACATCAAAATTGTATCAAAAGTCAAAACAGTGCTTATTTCTCTAATTACAATATTGAAAAAAACAAACTGCTACTTTGTACTCCTAAGAAATTAAAGCTCTTTGATTTGAATTTTCATCCTATATCGGAAATTGCTTATCATTTTCCAGTTTCGACTAGTAAAAATATTCAGTCTGGATTATTGTATCACCAAATAGGTTATATTATCTTCAATAGTGGCATTTTCTTTTTTGATTACAATCAAAATAAATATAAGTTCTTTGGATTTGATGATTATGAAAATGAACAACAAATTGATTTCCTAAGAGTCAAAGGATTAGAAAATGAGATTCAAGTATGTATAAATAGACATCTTTTCATATTTGATTATCAGATGAATCAAATAGACGCTTATGATTTTTCTAAGAAGTTTAATAATCCTGTAAGCTATAGAGACAGCCAAGGAAATATTTGGCTTGGAAGTCAAGATAAAGGAATTCAGTTTATTTCAAAAGCCCAATTAGAAACAAAATACCATTTCAACCATCAAAGAGTTCATAAAATCAACAAAATAGATAATCAATTATATGTTGGTCTTCCCAATGATGGAATCTACATACGAAATCAAGACACATTTGAGCTCAAACAAAAATTATCAAAGTTAGATCAATATGTAAATAAAATAAAACAAGAAGGAATAAATGGTGTAATTTGTACAGATTTAAAAACCTTTAAAATAGATCAACAAAAATTCAGTGAATACTCTATAAAACATTTAGATGAATTCCCATTTGTATTTAAAGATATTATTGAATTTCAGAACAATGAATACTTTTTCACACACAATCCGATTTACAAAAGAAATATACAAACGAAAAAAGTTCAAAATATAGGTTTTCAAATAGGAATTACACATAGCGCTATTTTCCACGATCATCTTTACATAGCGGGCACATTTGGATTATCTGAAATGAAAAATGATTCGATAGTAAAGCCAGATATTGACCACTCATTGATAGAATATCCAGTAACTAGTCTGCTTACAACTCCCGATTATCTGATTGTAGGCACCAATGGAAGGGGAATATATTTATTTGATGAACATCAAGTCATACCTATTGAAAATACAGATGATTTAAGTGTATTTAAAATAAGGAAAGACGGCAATTTATTGTGGCTAGCCACCCATGATGGCGTTCAAGTAGTTGAATTGGATACAACAGACTTGAAGCATTCCAAAATAATAAATTCTTTTTACAAATCTGATGGATTACAACAAAACAATACCAATGATATTTTCATAGACCATCATCAACTATGGGTAGCTTCAGATAATGGTTTAATTGAGATAGATACTAAAAATCCAATATATGAAATAAAGCCCCATTTATTTTTTAAAGAAAAAAAGGATACGATAGTTTATCGAAATGAAGAGCGAAACAATATTTCCATCACTTTTGGAAATCAAGATTTTTTCAATCACAAATATACTTCCTATTCGTATAGAATATCTCCAAGTAAGCAATGGGTAGCGACTTCTTCACAAACTCTACATTTTGTAAATTTAGCGCCAGGATTTCATCAATTAGAAATAAAAGGAACAGATCAACATTTTAACACCAATTCGATACAAAAGACGGTTCACATTATTCCTTATTGGTGGGAAACGCAATGGGCAAAACTTATAGCAATTGGCTTATCCCTCTTATCCCTTTATTTTTTATATCAATGGCTGCAAAGACGTATTACTATGCAACAGGAGAAAAAAGAAAATATCAAAAGAAGAGTTATTGGATTGGAATTACAGGCTCTACGTAGTCAGATGAATCCCCATTTTGTCCACAATTCACTCAATGCCATTCTATATTTCATTCAAAGAAATGAAGTAGAACTATCAGAAAAGTATCTCACCAAGTTTTCCAAATTGATCAGACGTTTTTTTGATTTTGCACAAAAACAGCATATTACACTTAAAGAAGATATTCAGTTATTGAAAAATTATTTAGAAATTGAACAATTGCGATTTGAAGAAAAATTATCTTTTAGTATAAATATAGATGACCGAATAGACATTGAAGAACAAATCATTCCTACTATGATTTTACAACCCATTGTAGAAAATGCAGTTAACCATGGTATATTTCACAAAGAAACGCCAGGTACCATTAATATAAAATTTATTTATATTGATAACCAGACCTATAAAGTAGAAATTAAAGATGATGGAATTGGGATAAATAAAGCAAAGACTAATAATACTCGTTATAAAAATAAAGCATCAAGATCTTCAATGGTATTACAGGAAAGGTTATTACTATTGAAAGAAAGCAATGAATGGAACATAGATTATAAAATAATAGGTTTATCAGAACAAAATAGCACTGGAACACTAGTTTCAATCCTATTTAAACAAAACGAAAAATGAATATCACTGCAATACTAATTGATGACGAAAGGAAAGCACTTGCGATTTTAAAAAACAAAATAGAACGATTGTGTCCAAACGTCAATATAATTGGAGAAACACAAAATCCAAGGGAAGGAATCAAAATGATAGATGAATTAAAACCACAACTGGTTTTTTTAGATATTGCAATGCCTATGGTTAGTGGATTTGATGTATTGTCGGAATTTAAAGAGCCGAATTTTGAAGTAATTTTCGTGACTGCCTTTGATGAATTTGCCATTGAAGCCATCTCGCATTGTGCAATTGGATATTTAGTCAAGCCCGTTGAAAATGAAAATTTAATCTCCGCTGTCCACAATGCAGTTGATCATATAGAAGCCAAAACATCATTGAAAAAAAATGCGGTACTGATTGATAATCTAAAAATATCATCCCTTCAGGGTAAAAAAGTAATCATTCCTGTATCTGATGGATTAGAATTTATAAAAATAAATGAAATTATTTATTGTCAAGGTACGGAAGGCTATACCAATATTCACATTAAAAATAGAAAACCAATTTTAAGCTCCTACAATATTGGATATTATGCCAAAATATTACAAAATCAAGAGTTTTATTTGGTACACAAGTCTTATTTGATCAATCTAAATTATATTGACAAATATTTGAAAGACGGAACCGTTATTCTAGGTGAACATCATATTCCTGTTTCACGAAATCGTAGAAATGACTTTTTACAAAATTTCAAGAAATAAACCCTAACACCATATAAGTCGTGAAGTCCCGATATCGTGAAGTCGTGAAGTCCTGATGTCGCGAAGTCCTGAAGTCCTGAAGCCCTGATATCCTGAAGCCCTGAAGTCCTACCGACTAAAATCAATCTCCGTATTATCACCGATATTCAAACTTTGAGAAAGCCCCCGAATTGCGGCATCGTTGCCAATGATAGACTTTTTCAGAACAGCTTCTTCTATTTGAGAATAATCCCCAATGATTGAATTTTTAATAATAGAAGCATTAATAACAACGGCATCACCGATAGTAACATGAGGTCCGACAATCGAATTTTCAATTTTACAATCATTTCCGATACTTACAGGAGGAATGATGATACTATTAATAAATTCAGGATGGGTTTGTTTAAATTTATCACTTTGCAGTAAAATTTTATTGGTTTCAAGAAGTATATCCTTTTTACCACAATCAAACCATTTATTAAGTTTTATTGTTGAAAATTTAACTCCGTTGTTAATCATTCTCATTAATCCATCAGTCAATTGAAACTCATTGACAGTACGAATATCATTTGAAATATTAAAATCAATCGCCTCTATCAACTCTTCCACTTCTTTTATTTTGTAGAGTCCGACCATTGCGAGATTTGACTTAGGAATAGCAGGTTTTTCGACGACTTTAGTAACCAATCCATTATCACCAATTTCGACCACACCAAAATTTCTCGGATCATCGACTGTTTGCACTCCAAGACAAGATGTATCCATTTCCATCATTTCTTTCAGATCTAATTCAAAGATTGTGTCCCCAAGAGCTATCAGTATTTCATCTGCACCTTTAATAGCATCACGAGCAGTCCAAATTGCATGTCCAAGTCCTAACCGTTCTTCTTGAATAACAAATTCTATCTTTAAATTAGGATAATGATCTTCAACGAAATTTTTAATTTTATCACCCAAATATCCAATAATAAAAACAAAGTCATCAACACCTACCGCAACCAATTCATCGATAATAAAAGCGAGGATAGACTTACCGCCAACAGGAATTAATGGTTTCGGTTGTGTGTATGTCAACGGTCGTAACCGAATTCCTGCACCTGCAACGGGAATAATAGCTTTCATAATTTTATGATTTGTTTGTCAAAATTACATAAATTTATAAAAATGCCACTATTTTGGAGTATTTGAAGATAAAATAAAAAGTGCCTCCTAGAAAAAAGGTACTGGTTGGCTTCTTAGTTTACAAACGATTAGCAATAATTATTTTTTTAATAACACGTGTCCCACCAGACCTGATTTCTAAAAAATACAAGCCATTAAGCAGCTGATTGGTATGTAACAAGATAAGGTCATTGTTGTAATTAATGTTATTTTCTAGTACAACAATTTCCCCTAAAGCATTATACAATAAAATATTAGAAACGTTTTGCCCATTCAATTGGATATTAATATTATCACTAGCGGGATTAGGGAAGACCGAAATTTTCTCAATTTTTTCAAGAGGAACAGATGAAACGATATTTGTAATTTGTAAGCTTCTAGCATCAAGAAAGCCAAAAGGCTCATGAATATCAGCCAGAACAGTATTGGTTTCGGCGTCAATTAATTTATAGTATTGTTCTCCCAAGTTACCTTCACTAGAATAATTAATAATACGAAATTCCAAGCAATCCAAATCACTATTAATCAAAACATCCTCAATAGATACCCCATTGGCGGTAGATGGCTTGCCAGAAGCTAGAATTACATCAGGATTAGAATGACTAACAATTTCCCACTTAATTTGAAAAGGGAACGGTCCAAGATACTCCCCCATCAGCAGTAAGATAAATACCTGAGACCCCATATCCTCCAAATTCTTGCGTCATCAGCACTATATCATTAGACTCATCAAACATATATGCATCAAGACCAAACAAATGTTTAGCAGGCCAAGATACATTAGCTGCAGAACAAACTTGCTTCCATTCACCATTTTCTGTAACATAAGTATTTATATTATCAGATTCAGATTCCAAATATCCATGCCCAAAAGCGATAAATTCACCATCAGGGAATTGTGTTACAGATGCTAGATTTGTATTGGGAAAACTTTCAACCTTAATCAAAGTAGGTTGAGCAAAAAAGACCATCGGCAGTGCTATCAATAAAATGATAACTATCGTAAATATTTTTTCAAATAACTATCAGGATGGAGTAGCCGCTGGGCTAAATAATGTTGCAGCAGTGATGGATACAAAAAAACAATATCATAAAGCAATTCAGTATTTTGAGCAAGCCTTATTAATAAATTCACAAACCAATAACCAATACTGGCAATCCATAAATCATCTTAATATTGGTATTGAGGAACAAAAGCTAAAAAACTATACAGAAGCGAAATTGAATTTTCAAAAAGCACTTACACTAGCAACTGTTGTAGAATCAAAAAGAATAATTTCAAATACTAATAATTCCATTGCCGAATTGTTCATTGAATTACACCAAATAGATTCTGCCTATTATTACTCAAAAAAAGCATTAGCTATAGCCTATAAAGCTAAAATCGTAAAAGGTATTGTAACATCAACTTCTACACTTCATAATATTGCCTTACTCAAGAAAGATACTATTTCTGCCTACCAATTTGAGATACAAAACAGAATATTTGTTGATAGTTTTTTCAGAGCGGAAATTCTACAAAAGACTCATTTAATTGAATATGAATATGAGCTTAGTAAAAAAAGAGAACAAATGAAAAACTATAAACTTAAAAACAAATTAACGTTTATTGTAATCGGTTTTTTAATTTTGCTACTTGCTACAGTTGGTATTTTTATTTACTATCGCTTAAAAGAAAGAATAAAAAATTCAGATGAACGCAAAAAAATAATAGAACAAGAATTAAAACAAAAGAATAAAGAGTTGACGACTAAAACTCTTTTTATTATTCAGAAAAACGAAACAATGAGTCAAATTTCAAATCAACTTTCAGAGTTGGAATCGAATTTAAAAATAGATGCTAATAAAAAAGTATTCAACAAATTGCAGCTCGTTTAAAAAGAAACACGGATGAAGAAGTTTGGAGAGAATTTGAAATATATTTCCAATCAGTTCATCCATCTTTCTATGAAAATTTACTTAAAAAAATTCCTGGACTTACCTCTAGCGAAAAAAAACTAGCTGCTTTTCTTCGAATGAATATGAGTTCAAAAGAGATATCCGCTATTACAAATCAAAGGATATCTACACTAGAAGTAGCAAGATCTAGGTTACGAAAAAGATTGAATATTACCAATAAATCTATTAGTTTACATTCTTTTTTATCACAATTTTAAGAAGGTAAATTTGTTCAAATAGGTTTCACTACGCTACAATAAAAAAAAATACTCAACCCTATCGGATTGAGTATTTTGTCAAATATTTTCACTAATTCAATTATCTTATTATCCTGCATCCAAAGCAGCAGCACCACCCACAATTTCCGATAATTCTCGAGTAATTGCTTCTTGTCGTGCCTTATTGTATTGAATTTTCAATTCTTTCACTAATTCTTCAGCATTTTCAGTTGCATTATCCATAGCGGTCATACGAGCACCATGTTCAGAAGCATGTGTATCTAATAAATACTTTTGAAAAGAAGTTTGCAAAATACTTGGTATCAAGTGCTTTAGTAAATCTTCTTTATTGGGTTCAAAAATATAATCCGCCTTATGTTTAGTTTCTTTAGCTTCCAATTTCTTTACTGGCAAGAATGGTTCAATTTCAGCGAACTGCATAGCAGCATTTTTAAATCTACTATATGCGATATCAATTGAATCATATTCTTTATCCAAAAATCCAGAAATCAATCTCTTAGAAACGCGACTAACATTATCAGAAGTCAAATCATTGAATAAATCAACATATTTATCGATAATATTACAATCTGAAAGATGTCTTTTTGCATATTCATAACCTTTTTTTCCAATAGGAATTAAAGTTAATTTACCAGCCTTACGAACATCTTCATATCTCTCAGCAATCAAATTATCGGAAGCCTTGATTATATTGGTATTAAAACCACCACAAAGACCTCTATTGGATGTAACGATTACTACACAAGCACTTTGAATATCGCGCTCTTGTCCATATTCTGAACTTGCATCTCCATCCAAATTCGCCATTAAATTAGATAATAACTCATCTAATTTATCAGAATAAGGTCTCATTTGCACAATTGCATCTGTTGCTCGCTTCAATTTGGCAGCAGAAACCATCTTCATCGCCTTGGTAATCTGTTGAGTAGATTTTACCGATGAAATACGCTCTCTAACTTCCTTTAAATTTGCACCCATACTTTTTTAATTGTTAATTATCAATTGTTAATTGTTAATTATCGCTATAGTTTTATTATCAATGATGAATTAAACATTTGATTTTTTTTCAAATTCCAAATTCACAATTTCTATTTTTTATATTGAGCCGCTAATTCACCACCAATCTTCTCCAATGTTTCTATTTGTTTTGGATCCAATTTTCCTTTTGTAAAAGATTGCATTACTTCAGGAGCTTTCTTTTCCAAAGTAGTCAAAAGCATAGATTCAAATTCAGAAATCTTTTCAGTAGGCACATCCATCAAAAGACCTTGTGTACCTAAATAGATAATAGCTACTTGTTGTTCAACTCTCAATGGAGAAAACTCAGGTTGTTTCAAGATTTCAACATTACGACGACCTTTCTCAATGATATTTGTTGTCGCAGCATCCAAATCAGACCCAAATTTTGCAAAAGCTTCCAATTCACGGAATTGAGCTTGATCCAATTTCAAAGTACCTGCTACTTTTTTCATAGATTTGATCTGTGCGTTACCCCCTACTCTTGATACAGAAACCCCTACGTCAATTGCTGGACGAATACCAGAGTTAAACAAATTTGTATCCAAGAAAATCTGACCATCAGTAATAGAAATTACGTTGGTTGGAATATATGCAGAAACATCACCCGCTTGCGTTTCGATAATTGGAAGAGCAGTCAAAGACCCACCACCTTTAATCAAACCCGCTTTTACCAAAGATTCAGGTAAATTATTCATATTTTGTGCGATATTATCATTTTTATTGATTTTCGCCGCACGCTCTAGCAAACGTGAATGTAAGTAAAATACATCACCAGGATAAGCCTCACGCCCTGGAGGTCTTTTCAATAGCAAAGAAACTTCACGGTATGCAACTGCTTGTTTTGACAAATCATCAAAAACAATCAAAGCTGGACGCCCTGTATCTCTAAAAAACTCTCCAATGGCAGCACCTGTAAATGGAGCATAAAATTGAAGTGCAGCAGGATCGGCAGCAGAAGCAGAAACGATTACAGTGTATGCCATTGCACCCTTTTCTTCCAATACTTTAGTTACTTGCGCCACTGTAGAAGCTTTCTGTCCAGAAGCTACATAAATACAGAAAACAGGTTCACCTTTTTCATAAAATTCCTTTTGATTGATGATTGTATCAATAGCCACGGCAGTTTTACCTGTTTGTCTATCACCAATAATCAACTCTCTTTGCCCTCTTCCGATTGGAATCATTGCATCGATGGCCTTGATACCCGTCTGAAGCGGCTCAGTTACAGGCTCTCTATAAATTACCCCAGGCGCTTTACGCTCGATAGGCATTTCATAGGTTTTCCCTTGAATTGGTCCTTTACCATCAATAGGTTTCCCCAATGCATCAACAACTCTTCCGACGAAACCTTCTCCGATATTAACGGATGCGATACGTCCAGTTCTTCTTACAGTAGAACCTTCGACAATTCCTTTTGCGCTACCCAAGAGTACCACACCAACATTGTCTTCTTCCAAGTTTAACACGATAGCTTGAGTACCGTTTTCAAAATCTACTAATTCTCCAGATTGCGCATTTGTCAATCCATAAATTCTAGCGATACCATCACCAACTTGAAGAACAGTTCCTACTTCTTCCAATTCAGTACTAGTACTAAAACCAGAAAGCTGCTGTCTTAGAATTGCAGATATCTCATCAGGCTTTACATCAACCATATTTAAAAGGTTTTATTTTTATAAAATTATATAAATTCTTTTCTCAAAGATTGTAATTTATGCGCAACACTTGCGTCATAACGTTTGTCTCCAACTTGAATAATGATTCCGCCTAAAATAGATGGATCCACTACTGTTTCTATTTCAATATTATCAGCAGTAATATTACTAGCCAACAATTTTTCTTTAATTCTTGTAAGATTCTGTTCATTAAGTGGCTCCGCAGAAGTCACTTTAACGATTGAGATACTTTTGAATTGACGATATTGATTCATAAACTCATCCAAAACATCTTTCAAATAAGACTCTCTACCTTTAAGGACCACAAGATCCATAAATTTCATAGTCAATTCATCAACCTTACCATTGAAAATAGCATTTAAAATCTGCTTTTTCTTATCGCCTTTAATAATTGGGCTTTTCAATACATTTGCCAAGTCCTTATTAGCTACAGCCTTTTGAAGAGATTTAACATCTTCTAAGATTGTGTCTAATTTGTTTCCTTCAATGGACAAATCCAATAATGATTTAGCATATCTTGATGCAATTCTGATTACTGACATAATTTTTTATTTCTTGTTTCTTGCTGCGCTGTTTCTGTGCTACGCTGTTTCTTGCTTCGCTGTTTCTGTGCTGCGCTGTTTCTTGCTTCGCTGTTTCTGTGCTTGCTGTTTCTACGCTGCGCTGTTTCTTGCTGTGCTGTTTCTACACTTCGTGTGTTACAACTGCTATTAATTTAATTTCACTTCGTCAATCAACTTATTGATCAAACTTTCCTTAGAATTAGCTTCACTCAATTGAGCTTTCACCAATTTTTCAGCAATATCTACAGCCATTTTCCCTGTTGTATTTTTCAATTCAGCGATAGCGGCATTTTTTTGATTTTCAATTTCATTTTTAGCACTAGTAATGATCTTGTCTGCTTCTTCTTTAGCTTTACCTTTAGCATCAGCGATCATACTATCTCTCATTTCCTTACCTTCCTTCAACATTGCTGTTCTTTCTTCACGCGCATTAGCTAAAATCTTTTCATTTTCAGCATTCAAGTTAGCCATTTCTTTTTTAGCTTCATCTGCTTTGTCTAAAGCATCTTGAATATCACTTTCACGTTTTTTCAAAGCTTCGGCTATCGGTTTGAAAGCAAATTTTCCAATTAAAAACCAAAAAAGTAAAAAGAAAATAGTTGACCAAACAATCAAACCGAATTCTGGTCTAAGTACTGTAAATTCTCCTAATAAAATCATTGTAATATATTTAATAGTATAGTTCTTTGACTAAAATTATATTCTAGAAAAGAACGAATTATTATTTTAATTAATTAAGTGGGAACAACCATACAACCAACCGTTGAAATGGCTGTTCCATTTTTCTTAACTTTTTCTTCTTAAGCGAAGAAAGAAAGTAAGATAGCAATCAATGCTGCACCTTCCACCAAGGCTGCCATCAAGATCATATTTGATCTAATGTCACCCGCTGCTTCTGGCTGTCTAGCGATTGCTTCCATAGCTTTTGCTCCAATGTTACCAATACCGATACCAGCACCGATTACTGCAATACCTGCTCCAATAGCTGCAATTGAACCTGTCATAATTATTCACTTTTAATTATTATAAAATAAATATTCATTTTCATTAACTGAAAGTCAATTAATGATTAATGATGTTCTTCTATTGCTGCACCAATATAAGATGCAGTCAAAATTGTAAATACAAATGCTTGTAAGAATGCCACCAATAATTCGATTGCACTCATAAATAAAACCAAACCAGCGGAAGCAATTGATGTTCCATATCCAGCGCCAGGATTTGCTCCCATATTACCAAACATAAAAATCAAACCCACAAAAATCACAATTACCATGTGCCCTGCTACCATGTTAGCAAACAATCTCAACATCAAAGTAATTGGTTTGATAAAAATTCCCATAATTTCTACTGGAGTAATAATTAATTTTACTGGAGCAGGTACCCCTGGCATCCATAAAATATGTTTCCAATAATCCCAATTGCCATTTAAATTAACTACTAAGAATGTAATTACTGCCAATACCAATGTAAAAGACAGATTTCCAGTTACGTTAGATCCACCAAAAAACGGAATCTGTCCGAATAGATTTAAACCTACAAGGAAAAAGAACAATGACATTAAAAAAGGAAGATATTTCATATAGTGCTTACCTAAAAATGGCTTAGCCACTTCATCTTGAATAAACACAAATAAAGTCTCTACAAGATTTTGAACTCCAGTTGGCGCCTTTCCATCTCTATTCTTATATCCTTTCATAACTTTAACAAAAAGCCATACAAAAAACATAAACACGATAAACATAGTCATCACATTCTTAGTAATAGAAAGATCTTGAAAACCAGTCCATCCGCCTCCGAACAAACCACCATCAATTGTAGATTTTGATTCTAATAAGAATTTTTCACCGCCAGAACAAGCGTAAGAGATTACTTTCTTCTTTCCTTTAGCATCTTTTGTTTCTTCATGAACAAAACCATCCACTTTAGCATCTCTTTGAAATCCCGCCCCAATCACTCTTTTGATTGTTCCTGCATCCAAAACATAATTCCCTACAGCCTTTTCTCCAGTACCATGAGATCCAATCCCAAACTTACTAGACATGAAGAACTGAAATCCATCTTCCTTATTGTACACCATGCAAGGTAAAGGGAAATTCCAAGGACCTATACTATATACATTGGCATCAGCGATGTGATGAAATGCAGTTCCTGCAGGATCAAAGACAGAAGATTCATGGTGACCTCCGCACTCGCTATGGCTTTCATGGGCATTGCTATCACTTGTTGAGTGAGTAGGAGTATTATGAGTTTGTTGATCACTATGATCGTGTCCACCATGGTCTTGTGCATACAAAGAAGCACTTAGAACTAATGAAAATATAACCAAAAAAATCTTCCGCATCGATATAAATTTTATAGTCTCAATAAGACTATTTCCTTAAAAATCGGTGCAAAGGTACTTAGTTTATTGAGATATTGAAAGACTTTTTGGTTTTTTTTTAAAAAAAGATAAATATGTTAAAAATAACATAAGAAACATAGATTTAATAGGTAAGATTTGGGGAAACAATCACTTCGTAAACTATATAAAAGAAACCCTAATTTATTTTCCTAAACTGGCTAGGTGGTAACTAATTCATTCTTCTTAAACTGTCTATTAAAATAACTTACGCTATTAAAGCCAGATAAAAAAGCAACTCTATTGATGGCTAAATTTTCATCTCTCAATATCAAATTCTTGGAAAATTTAATACGTTCAGAATTGACAAAATCAATAGGAGAAGTTCCCAAAGTATTTTTAAATTGTTTATGAAAATGAATTAGTTACCACCTAGCCAGTTTAGGAAAATAAATTATGGTTTCTTTTATATAGTTT
>CAMZLN010000123.1 GCA_947311465.1 uncultured Saprospiraceae bacterium | reverse complement strand
TTATTATGGCTTTCCTTAAATTTACAGCTTAATTCCTAACGGACTATTGAATTAGATTGACAAAAGAATAAATGAAATATACTGTAATTATTGCTACATCACAAAAAAGAAAAGGATGGCTGAGTAACAGATGCTTACTATCTGTCTATAAACAAGTTGAAGTTGACAAAACGAAATGGAATGTTTTGATAATTGATGACACTTCAATTTTATGCGTGGTATTTAATAATTAATTTATTTCCCACAAGAAAAAGTCAGTTGTTCTAAAATATATTTCCAAGTCAAAGTAGCATTTTTATGATACGCCAACCACGTGGGGGATTTATGAAAACCCGTCTGACAAATACTTACACGAGTCATATTATCATTGATGGCATCAAAGTAAACCACCACCCATATTGGCGTATTCTTAGATTTTAAATGTTTGAATCTACTAGGTGGATTCCAAGTGAAAGAAAGCATTTCATTGGGTATATAACTCAATATTTTACCATCTGAAGAATTAATGTCTAGTAATGAATTATGGATTTCAAATTTTCCGTTGAGTTTAAGTTCTACTACTGCATCTTCTCCTAAAAAAGTGCAAAGACCTGTGGGCGTCGTCCATTTATTCCATGTATCAAAAAGATTACAATTGACTATTTTAGAAATGGTAAGCGTTGATTGAGCTGAACTCGTAAAGCTACTGAATAGAATAAGACCAATGATTAATATTAGAAAGTAGTATTTTTGAATATATTTTATCTTTTGACTAGACATATTTTAGTGTTTTCAAATCAAATTTAATAAAATATACCTTAATTTTATTGATATGTGATACTTTTATCATATTTTTGTGATGCATATCCATTTTTAGTAATTAGTAAGAAAAATAATTCAAAGTTGTTTTGGATTATATCTAGTAAATATACTAAAAAGTGCATATGAATACAATTACTGTCAAAGATGAAAGTCTAACAGGAAAGATCATTCGTGAATTTCAAATGGTTGTTAAAAAACAACAATTATCCTTGCGTGAATTAATTGCAACAAGAGTTGAAATGGAAGTAAATTCTTACAATAAGAGTTTAACTTCAGTTTACAACGGGCTTGTTGTTCCTACAAAAAAAGAATCTATTCTAAATCCATTATCTCCTAAAAAAAGACCAAAAATTGATGCTGAACGAGAAATTTATCTCGCTTTGGATGGATTTTTGAAAAACAATTATTTTGTTTTGGTGAATGATAGGCAGGTCGATGAATTGGATCATGTTATTGAAATTACTCCTAAGTCTGAAGTGAGTTTTTTGAGATTGACTCAGTTGATGGGAGGGTGAAAATGGTTGTGGGTTATAAAATGGTTGTGGGTTATAGGTTGAAAATGGTTGTGGGTTGTGAAATGGTTGTGGGTTATAAAAATGGTTGTGGGTTATAGGTTGAAAATGGTTGTGGGTTATAAAAAGGGTTGTGGGTTAGAAGTAAAACTGGTTTGTATAGAATTCCTAATTCTAAATTCCTAATTCCCAATTCCCAAAAGGTTTATCTAGTAAATTTTAAAAATATTGGAAAAAATATACAATTGGGATGAAAATGATGATCTAGGGATTTTAATTAATAATCAGATCGGAGATTATTCCAGAATTGAACAAATAGTTTGGAATAATATTTTTGAATTGGCGTCAAAAGCAGTTCAAGGGCGACCTAGTAAAAGGTATTTAGAGAAAGCGGAAGTCTTGATTCAAGAAATAGGGAAGGTAGATTTTACAAATCGTTTACGAAATTGGTTTGAATTTGCTATTGGTTTGAAAAATTCTAAAATACCAATTCACTATGATTTTGGAAATGAAAATCATGTTTATGAAACGGCTTCTTATCTAAGTCGTCAAAATATATTGCTTTTTAAGGGGATTATTTGGATGGCGCATCTTCTTGGAGAACGTCTTTTGAAAGAAGTAAGAGATTTGGCAATAAGAGCCTATAAAAAAATCCCTAATCAAGGACCTGCATCAGCAGCAATTGGAAATGCATGTCTTTATGTACTTGGGTCGGTTGAAAATATGGAAGGCTTATCCTATTTGATGCAAATTCAAGGTTCAAAATTGAATACCAAAACCAAAAAAGTAGTTCAAAATTATCTAAAAAAAGCAGCTGATCGTTTGGGGGTTCCAGTTTCTGAATTAGAAGAAATGTCTGTGCCTGAATATGGATTGGTAGATGGGAAGGCTGAGTTTGAATTCGATGATTATACTTTGGAATTGGAAATACATGGAATTGGAAAATCAAAATTGACTTGGTACACTCCCAATGGAAATATTCAGAAATCAACTCCATCTTTTGTCAAAAAAGATTTATCATTTTCTGAAAAATATGCTCAAATAAAGCAAATTAATATTCAAACTCGAAAGCAACTCACCTTACAAAGAAATATTTTAGATCGGGGCTACATTCAAAATAAAAAATGGAATTATGCTCACTTTGAAAAGTATTTTTTCAATCATGGAATCGTCGGATTTCTTACAAAAAGATTGATTTGGCAATTTCATTCAGGGTCAAAAATAGCCAATGGGATAGATCAATTTGGACGATGGATTGATTTCAATGGCGACCCCATAGATTGGATAGATTCTGAGACCATTGTTTCTCTTTGGCATCCTGTTGAAGATACGGTTGAGCATGTATTGAAGTGGCGAAATTATCTCATGGATAATGAGATTCTACAGCCATTGAAACAGGCTTTTCGAGAAATATATGTCCTTACGGATGCCGAACGCAAGACCAATTCATACAGTAATCGTATGGCGGCTCATATTCTGAAACAAAAACAATTTAGTGCCTTGACTAGGATTCGAAATTGGAAATATGTTTTAAAAGGGGACTTTAATCGTAGGGGAGATGGTCTTTCTAAATTGGATATACCTGCCTACAATATGAAGGCGGAATTTTGGATAAATGAGCTTGAAGATGATGATTGGGTTTGGAAATATATTTCTACCGATCAAGTTCGATTTACCAACTCAATGAATAATCCAATAGATTTACAAGACGGCAAGACTTCATGACTTCAAGACTTCAAGACTTCAAGACGGCAAAACTTCATGACTTCAAGACTTCAAGACATCCTGACATCCTGACATCCTGACATCCTGAAGTCCTGACGTCCTGACATCCTGAAGTCTTAACATCCTGACATCCTGAAGTCATCTTCAAACCCCAGGAAAATCCGCCAAAGTCCCCAATAAAAGTTTCCAAATCTTAGCCACTGAAGAAATCTGAACTCGTTCATCTGGAGAGTGAGCACCACGAATATTTGGTCCAAAAGAAATCATATCAACTTTCGGATAAGCCTTCTTGATAATACCACATTCTAAACCTGCATGACATGCTGTAACTTCAGGCTTGACATCAAAAGCTTTTACAAAATTATCCACCATCACTTGATTGATAGATGCTTTGGCATCAGGTGCCCATCCTGGATAAGATCCTGACATTTCTACATCACAACATGACAATTCAAAGCAAGATTTGATAGAATTAGCTAAATCTACCTTTTCAGAATCAACAGAACTTCTAGTCAAATTTAAAATTTCTACTTTACCATCTTTTATTAAAATTCTAGCAACATTATTTGAGGTTTGAACCAATCCTTTAACATCAGGAGAAAGTCTATAAATACCATTTGGAGCAGCGTAAATTGATGCGATTAATCTCTTTTGGCACTTATTTTTCATGATTTTATTTGGAGTCCTAGTCTTTTCAAGTGTAATGGCAAGATTTACATCTGTAGAAGCATATTCATTAGAAATATCTATAGTTTCTTTTGCTAACCATTGCTCAAATTTATTCACATTCTTTTTTGGAAGGGTAACTACAGCAATAGATTCTCTTGGAATAGCATTTCTCAAGCCACCTCCATCTACAGAGTGTACACAAAGACCGAAATCATACTGAGCATTCCATATCAAACGATTCATTATTTTATTGGCATTTCCCCGTCCTTTGATGATATCCATACCAGAATGTCCACCTTTTAGACCATTGACTGTCAATTTAAAAGCGGCATGTTTTACTGGAGTTTTCTTTCTTTTATAAGTGTTGGTTACATTGATATCAATACCTCCTGCACAACCAATTGTCAATTCAGTATCATCTTCGGAATCTAAATTCAAAAGAATTTTACCATCCAAGATTCCAGATGCCAAATGAATTGCCCCTGTCATTCCTGTTTCTTCATCGATTGTAAATAAAGCTTCTAAAGGAGGATGTGGAATATCTTTTGATTCAAGAAGCGCCATTGCCATTGCTACGCCCATACCGTTATCAGCTCCCAATGTAGTCCCTTTTGCCTTCACCCAATCTTCATCGATATACATTTTGATTCCTTCTTTATCAAAATCAAACTCAGTATCATTATTTTTTTGACAAACCATATCCAAATGACCTTGAATAATCACTGGCACCCGATTTTCCATTCCTTTGGTAGCTGGTTTTTTAATAATAACATTCCCGATTTTTTCAACTATGGTTTCTAATCCAAGTTTTTCTCCAAATTCTTTCATAAATTGGATTACACGCTCTTCTTTTTTAGAAGGTCTCGGAATTTTATTTAATTTGGCAAAATTACTCCAAACTAACTGTGGCTCTAAATTGGCTACTTTCTTGCTCATTTATATATTTTTTAATTTTATATTTGTTATGCTCATAAAATGCTCACGATTATCTGTCTGCCATTACATCTCAATGAATCTTTAATCTCTTTTTTCATACCCCTTGCCCCTTTGCACCATTGCACCTTGCCCCATTGCACCTTGCACCCATTGCACCACCTTGAACCCTTTTACACCTTATAATCCCCATCAAACCCCTCAACCGCCTTCCTCACACTCCCAAACTTCTCCAAAAGCCCCTTCGCATCCTCATAAGAAACACCCAATTCATTGACAATCATTTTTGTTCCACGATCTACCAATTTATTGTTGGTCAGCTGCATATCCACCATTTTATTATCCACCACACGACCTAGTTTAATCATAACGCTGGTAGAAATCATATTTAAAATCAACTTTTGTGCCGTTCCTGACTTCATTCTAGTACTACCAGTTACAAATTCAGGACCAACGATTGCTTCAATCGGAAAATCGGCATTGTGACTAATGGGAGCATCTGGATTACAAGAGATTGACCCCGTAGTAATCCCATTTTCTCTACACATTTTCAAACCGTTGACAACATAAGGAGTTGTTCCCGATGCTGCAATACCAACGACCGTATCCAATGGATTAATCTTGTATTCTTGTAAATCTTTCCAAGCTTGAGTTGTACTATCTTCAGCGTATTCTACCGCTTTGAACATGGCGCTAAGTCCTCCAGAAATCAATCCAATCACCCAATCATCAGGCACACCAAAAGTAGGTGGGCATTCAGATGCATCCACAATACCAAGTCTACCACTTGTACCTGCTCCGATATAAAAAAGCCGTCCACCTTCTGCCATATTTTTAGCGAGATGATCGACCAAAGGCATAATTTGTGGAATCGCTTTTTCTACTGTAAAAGCTACTGTTTTATCTTCTTTATTAATATTTGTAAGCAATTCTTCTGTACTCATTTTGTCTAAATGACGATGATTTGAAGACTGCTCTGTAATTCTCTTTAGCATGTAGTTGTTTTTATTTAGTTTCCGTTCGGATACTATTTAGTGACTGGATGGAAACTCACAATTTTTACAAAATGAATTATTTTTGATAACATTTTTACTTTTGTTGAGTTTCTGTCCAGACACTATTTATTAATCACAGGCAATTCATAACTTTTATAAACAGTAGCATCTTCAAATACAAAATCCGTATAATCTTTAACTGTATTATAAAGTGTATCACGTTCAATTGGTTTACGACCAACATTTTTAATCATGTTGACCAATTCTTGTGTACTCAAAGCTGGATTTTGTTCCTCACTTCCAGCCATCGAATAAATTTTGGTCGTATCATCGATCGTTCCGTCCATATCATCCACACCATACGCAAGGGATAATTGAGCGGTTGTTCTCCCAATCATAGGCCAATACGCCTTGATGTGGTCAAAATTATCTAGAAATATCCTAGAAATGGCATAATTTTTTAAATCGTCGATAGCACTTACTTCTTCAAGATATGACATTTCATTATTTTGATTTCTGAATTTCAATGGAATAAATGTTTGAAACCCGCCTGTTTTATCTTGCAATTTTCGCAATCTATCCATGTGATCAATACGATGTGCAAAAGTCTCAACATGCCCATATAAAATTGATGCATTGGAACGCATTCCTAGATTATGCCAAACTTCATGTATGCGTAACCATTCTTCGCTTGTACATTTTCCCCCTGCGATTTCTTTATGGATTTTCTCATCGAAAATTTCAGCACCACCCCCTGGCATTGATTCTAAACCCGCTTCTTTCATGATTTTCATTCCTTCTTCATAACTCACATTTGCTTTTTTAAACATATAGTGATACTCTACAGGAGTAAGGGCTTTTACATGCAAATCGGGTCGATGCGCCTTGATTGCTTTATATAAATTTGCATAAAATTCAAGATTATATTGGGGCAAAACTCCACCTACGATATGAATTTCAGTCACAGGTTCATCATCATATTTTTTGACGATATCCATGATTTGGTCATGGGTATATTCCCATCCGTCTGATCTTTTTTTGATTAATCTTGAATAGGAACAGAATTTACAAGTATAAAGACAAACATTGGTGGGTTCTAAATGAAAATTTCTATTGAACCAAGTTTTGTCTCCATGTTTCCGTTCTCGGATAAAATTGGCGAGTGTTCCTACGTAACCTAAACTGCCTTTTTCGTACAATAAAACGCCTTCTTCAGAAGTAATACGTTCATTGTTTTTAACTTTAATCGCAATGTCAAGTAAATCTTGAGAAAGGCTTTTGTCTTTTAAAATTGTGTCTAAACTAGTCATATAATAAGGTATATTTCTTTATTTTACAAATCTAGGTTTTTTAATCGAGAAAGTGTATTTTTTATTCATCAATACTTTGGCTGCGAAGTCCTTTGTTTGGTAGGGTTTTAGGTCTGATGAAATTCATTTCGTCAATTTTTTTTATACATTATTTTCAACGATCAATGGCAAACTGTGCTGCGCTGTTTGGATGAAATGAAATAAATTTCATTTTGCCTTTCCAAAGTCCGATGAAATTCATTTCGTCAAATTTTTTCATACATTACTTTCAACAATCAATGGCAAATTGCGCTGCG
>CAMZLN010000122.1 GCA_947311465.1 uncultured Saprospiraceae bacterium | reverse complement strand
ATCAGGAATTTACCCTGCGTCGAAAGCATCCAAATTGGATCCGATTGATGCGTTGCGTCATGAATAGATAAATTAAAATATTTTCATAGGTTAATTAACTCACTTTCTCAAGCGTAAATAAATTGGTAGCCGTTTTTAAACGTATATAAACGTTTATAAACGTTTATATACGGATAAATTCCTTTATGATATTTAATTTTGCGACCATTAAATTTACAGTTTCACTTCATGAGAGAAATACTTTATTAATTATTGGCAGTTACTTCATGGTTTCTGCGTATCTTGTGAATCGGAAAATCCAAACATTGAGAAAATGAAAATTAAAAACCCAGAATTAGAATTAGCTTGGAATTTTGTTGAAAAAACCAACAGAAATATTTTCCTTACGGGAAAGGCTGGTACAGGTAAAACTACTTTCCTACGAAAAATAAAAAAAGAATCGCTCAAAAGAATGGTCGTTGTTGCTCCTACAGGCGTGGCAGCCATCAATGCTAAAGGAGTGACAATCCACTCCTTTTTTCAAATGCCCTTTGGTCCTATTTTGCCAGAAAATGCACAGCAAAGTCAACAGGACAATAAATACCAAAAGAAATTTGCAAAAAAGAAAATAGATATTATTCGTTCTCTTGATTTATTGGTCATTGATGAAATCAGTATGGTACGTGCTGATTTGTTAGATGGAATCGATCAAGTTTTAAGACGGTATAAAAATAGAGATCAAGTTTTTGGGGGGGTTCAAATTCTTATGATTGGTGATTTACAACAACTTTCTCCTGTCGTAAAACCTAATGAATGGCAACTCCTTCAAGCTCATTATTTCACTCCTTATTTCTTTAGCAGTAAATCTTTTCAACAATCCAATGCTATTGGTATCGAATTGAAACATATTTACCGTCAGGATAACCAAGAATTTATCCAAATATTAAATGAAATTAGAAATAATAATCTTAGTCAAGAATCTGCAAAGGCTCTTAATAAACGACATATCCCAAATTTTTCTCCTGGAAAAGACGAAGGCTATATTACCTTGACGACTCATAATAATCGAGCCAATGAAATGAATAAAGTGGAATTGCAAAAACTGAGTTCTAAATCATTTAAATATCAGGCTGAAATTGAGAAAGATTTTCCGAAACAGATGTTTCCTACTTTTGAACAATTGGAATTAAAGGAAGGTGCGCAAGTGATGTTTATCAAAAATGATAGCGATCAAGCTAAACGTTTTTTTAATGGCAAAATTGGAACAATTGTTTCGTTGAACAATACACTTATTAAGGTGCAATGTCCTGGAGATACTGAAGAAATTGTGGTAGGTAAAGAAGTTTGGGAAAATGTGAAATATTCGATAAATAAATCTACCAAAGATATTAATGAAGATGTTGTGGGTTCTTTTACACAATTTCCTTTGAGACTTGCTTGGGCCATAACGATTCATAAAAGTCAAGGATTAACCTTTGAAAAGGCAATAATTGATGCCGAAGAATCATTCGCACATGGGCAAACTTATGTAGCCTTGAGTCGATGTAAAACTCTAGAAGGCATCGTTCTGACTCGACCTATTCAACCTGAAAGCATAATTAATGATAGTCGTGTGACTACATTTACCAAGCAAGTAGAAGATAACTTGCCCAATGAAGAGCATCTCAATCGTTCCCAAAAGGCTTATCAATTGAGTTTAATGGCAAATGTATTTGATTATCAATTGCTGATATTTCCTATCAAACGACTGATTTCTATTTATTATAATTTCAAAACTAGTCTGCGGGGAAATATTATCGATCCTCTTATGGCAATTCAAGATAAAGGAATATTTGAATTGCAAAAAGTGGGGCGTGGATTTAATGCCCAATTACAAAACCTTAGTGCAACAGTTGTTAATCCTGAAATGGATCCAACGATTCAAGAGCGTTTGAAAAAAGGAATTCAATATTTTTTGAAATTTACAGAAGAACAAATAAAAATTCCATTTGATTCAATTGAATATTCTACAGATAATCAAGCTGTAAATAAAGATTTTAAAAAACAAATGACATTATTTCAAGAAAGATTGAATGAAAAATTGTTTATTCTAAAGGGATTGGAAAAAGATGGTTTTTCAACTACAAAAGTGCTCAATTTAAGGGCAAAAGCCGTTCTTTTCGAAGCCGTAAAACCTAAAAGACCTAAAAAAGTATATACCGCAACAGAACATCCTGAATTGTTTAATGAACTTAAACAATATCGAAATAAACAAGCAAATGCGGATGAAGTTCCGCATTATGTAATTTTTCCACAAGATACTTTATTTGAATTGTGTGAATTTCTTCCAAGAACCGAAAAAGAATTATTGGCTATTTCGGGTATGGGGAAAGGGAGAGTAGAAAAGTATGGAAAAGAAATATTGGAAATTGTTTTAGTATATTGTGCAGAGAATGGGGCAGAGCCAAAAAAAAATATTCTTGAAATTCCACCTGTTACAAAAAAAATATCTAAAGGTACAACCGCAAAAGCTACGTTTGATTTATTCAAATCTGGAAAATCAATTTCAGAAGTTGCGTCAGCAAGAGGATTGGCAAAAAGCACCATTGAAGGGCATCTTTCCAATTTTATTTTGACAGGAGATCTCGATATTTTGGACCTTATGGATAAAGATAAATATATTGAATTGAAGAAAATTATGGAAACCACCGAATATGATAGCTTTTCACAATTGAAAAGTAAGATAGATCGTAAATTTTCTTACGCTGATTTACGTGCTGTTTTGAATGATATTAAATTTAGAAACGATAAAAAAGAATAATACGAATTTGGCAAAAACAAAAAAATATGTTTCCAAGGATGATGCTCAAGCCAAGCTTATGCATTATTGTGCTTATCAGGATCGGTGTCATCAAGAAGTAAGAAGCAAATTGATTGATTTAGGAATTTATGGCGATGATTTAGAAGATATTATTACTAATTTAATCATTGATAATTTTCTTAATGAAGAACGATTTGCCCAATCTTTTGCTAGAGGAAAGTTTAGAATAAAAAAATGGGGACGAAATAAAATTTTACAAGAATTAAAACGAAAACATATTTCTCCTTATTGCATTAAAAAAGCAATGAAGGAAATTGATGAAGATGATTATGTTAAAGTAATTCAGACCCTTCTTGAAAAAAAAGTTCCCCTAGTAAAAGGTAAAAATGAATATGCAATCAAAGTAAAATTAGCTCGATATATGATTACAAAAGGATTTGAACCTGAATTGATTTGGGATGCGATTAATGATATATTTGATGAAAAATGATTTTTTAAAACCAATCTTCATCATCTATATCAGGGGATGAATATTTAATTCTAGTTTCCGCTTTTTTCTTTTGTCGCTCAATTATTAATTTTGCAAGGGCAATATGGGCAGGTTCATCTTGAGTCAATCCTAAAGCATCATTCACTTTTCCTTCATTGACATCTAAGCGATATAATATTTGAAAAAGATATTCCATGCGCCGATCTATTAAAAATTCCAATTCAATAGAAAGTAATTTAATCAACTCTTCTTCCGTAAGGGTATCAGATTTTATTTCTAATTCAAAATCCTTTTTTATTAAGTCTGTCGTATGTTTAATAATTTCATTCATAGGTTACAATCCTTGTGATGATAAAACTCTATTTGCCATCTCTCTAATCTCTCTGTGAAACATTGCTCCTTCTTTTCGTTCTAGTTCATGCCCTTTTGCATCTAAAAATAATAATGTCGGATAGTATCTCACATTGAAAATAGTTGCCAACGTAACGCCTGTTCCTTTTTCTGCATTCGCTTTGTAACTAATAAAGCTTTTATCCATAAATTCACCCAACTTCTTGTCTGGATAAACATCTTCATCCATCATTTTACATGGCATACACCAATCTGTGTACATATCCAAAAAGACTAATTTATTTTCTTTTTCAGCTCTTTCCAAAACAGCTTGAAGTGTTTCAGATTCCATAAACGTAATGCCATCCTTTTGAACTTTTTTATCAATTTTGCTATTTCTGTTACAGCTAAAGGTCAATGCGAAAAGAAAAAAGAAAAGGAAAAATAGCTTTTTCATGATAAAATGAATTTATTAATTAATTAGGTGGTTAATTCTTAATTAACTTCAAAAAATGAAATTAATTATAAGAATAACGTTGAATTACTGTCTAAGTCTGTTAATTTTGTATTAAAATTTGGAATGCGAAGATAATACATTAAATTATATTAATATCTGATTTTGAAAATAAACTACATCACAAATCAACAAATCGATAAAAACAAATGGGATCGATGTATTACAAAATCTTCGTTACCAATGGTTTATGGTATGTCGTGGTATCTTGATGTAGTCGCCAATTCTAAATGGGATGCGCTTATTTTTGGGGATTATGAAATGGTTTTTCCATTGCCTTATCGAAGAAATATCTTTTTTCAAAAAGAAATTATTCAACCTATATTTTGTCAACAACTAGGTCTTTTTTCTAGTTCTGAAATAAAAAATGATGTTCTTTTAGATTTTTTAAACAACATTCCCAATAAATTTAAAAAAATAATCCTAAAACTGAATGAAACAAATAACATCATTGCTCACCCAAAATTATCATTAACCCCTCAAACAAATATTTTATTGGATTTGAACCATTCTTATGAAGATTTGAAAATGAACTATTCTAAAAATTTAAAAAGGAATTTAAAAAAATCTAATAAATACGACCTAGAATACTCAACGAATATCAATGTTGAAAATGCATATAATTTTTATTTTGAACATCGAGGAAATAAACTAAACTTTAGTAGAAAAGTGAAAAATAATCTTTTAAATTTATTTAATACTTTAAATGATAAAGATTTCAGTGAAATTGTGGGCGTATTTGATGGTACACAATTGTTGGCAGTAGTATTTTTTATTCGTTTCAAAAACAGATTAACTTACTTGATTCCACCATCATCACCCGAAGGCAAACAAAAAGCAGCTATGCATTTTCTTATTGATAATATCATTCAAGAATATGCTCATCAGGATATGATTCTAGATTTTGAAGGCTCAAATGTCACATCTATAGCTCGATTTTATCAAAGTTTTGGTGGAATTAAAACCACTTATCAACTTATTAATACACAGCCTTAGCAATTCTAGAAATTGTTTCCGCATCTCCCATCGTATAAAAATGTATACTTGGAACACCAAAAGCTTTCAATGATTTTGCTTGTTCAATACACCATTCGATTCCTATTTCCTTAACTGCTGCATCATCTTTCGCCTTTCTTATTTCACTCACTAAAGCCTCGGGAAGGGACACATAAAAATATCTTGGGAGAGAAGTGATTTGGTATTTTTTTGTCAAAGGTTTTATCCCTGGAATAATTGGAACATCTATCCCTAAAGCTCTACATTGCTTTACATAATCGAAATAAACTTGATTGTCAAAAAACATCTGTGTTACGATATAATTCGCTCCAGCATCAATTTTATCCTTGGTGAATTGTAAATCACATTTTTTATTAGGTGCTTCAAAGTGTTTTTCAGGGTAACCCGCTATTCCGATACAAAAATCTGTTTTTTGCCCATTGATTATGTTATCATCCAAATATTGCCCCTTATTCATATTAGATATCTGCTTTACCAGATCAATGGCATAATTATGTCCACCTTCGGTAGGATGAAATTTTGCTTCAAATTTACGAGCATCTCCTCTTAATGCTAAAATATTATTAACTTTTAAGAAATTTAAATCAATAAGGGTGTTTTCTGTTTCTTCTTTTGTAAATCCACCACATATAAGGTGCGGTACGGCATCCACATTGTATTTATGAGCAATGGATGCGCAAATCCCTACCGTTCCTGGACGTTTACGTATTGCAGTTTTTTCAAAATAACCACTTGCTTGCTTTTTGTAAACAAATTCTTCTCTATGATAAGTTACATCTATAAATGGCGGCTTAAAATCCATCAAAGGATCTAAATTCTTGAAAATTGCATCCATACTTCCTCCTTTCAATGGAGGTAATATTTCAAACGAAATTAATGTCTTGCCTTTTGCCTTCTTAAAATGATCGGTTACTTTCAACTTAATAACTTTTTTGTTCGATTTACAAATCTATACCAAAATACTACGAATTGCTAATTTAAGTAGTAATTAATCTCTCACAAGAACCATTTTTAATATTATTATGTTCTATTTATATGGGGAAAAATTTGACTGAGGGGCAAAAACTTAAAAATAGTATTAAAATACCCTTATTATTTGTACTGATTATTTGTGTTGTTCAACTCATCCAAGGTGTCTTTGGTGTCGAACTTGGATATTTAGGAATACATCCACGTACTTTTTCTGGTCTGGTTGGAATTTTTTTAGCTCCCTTAATTCATGGAGATTTCATGCATGTAATTTCCAATATCTTACCATTTTTTCTCCTTCTAAGTTCTATCAACTATTTCTATCCTAGAATTGCTACTCGTAGCTTTTTGATGATTTATTTTGTCACTGGTTTAGCCGTTTGGATTTTTGCTAGAAATGTTTACCACATTGGTGCGAGTGGTGTGGTGTATGGGTTGGTATCTTTCCTTTTTTGGAATGGAATTTTCCGTAAAAGTCTAAAATCTGTTATCATTTCATTGATTATAGTTGTTTTATACAGCGGATATATTACTGGAATATTACCCAATCAGGAAGGAATATCTTGGGAAAGTCATTTAATTGGAGGAATAATTGGCATTTTTACCGCATATTATTTTAAAAATGAATTGGAAGAAGATGAAGTTACTCAAATTGCATATAAAAATAGATCTTTAGATGGTGCTCAAATGAAGAAACCTTTTTTTGATGAAAATATTTTTGAATTCACAAAATCTGAACGTGAAACCATGCGCATTGAAGCCGAAAAAGAAGCTTTGCGATTGAAAGAACTTGAAAACTCCAAAGATGATGATACGGTTTGGTTTTACGATATTAGTTAGTTGGATTATCGTCATTAATTAAATCCCCCAAGTCAACAAAATTGCTCCCCAAGTAAATCCCCCACCAAAAGATGTCAACACTACCTTATCTCCTTTTTTCAATTGTGATTCATAATCCCACAAACACAATGGAATGGTTGCAGCAGTAGTATTACCGTACTTTTGAATATTCATCATCACTTTTTCTACTGGAATTTTCAACGAACGACCCACTACATCAATAATTCGTTTATTGGCTTGGTGTGGCACCAACCAATCAACATCATCAATCGTCATATTATTTTTTTCTAGAAGATCTTCTACCGCAGAAATCATGCCTTTTACCGCAAATTTGAATACGGTCTTACCTTCTTGGTACACGTAATGTTCTCTAGCAAGTACGGTTTCCATGGTTGCAGGGCTAAGTGATCCTCCTGATTTCATACGCAAAAATTTACGTCCACTTCCATCTCCTCTCAATATTGCATCTTGATAACCAATCGTTAAATCCTCTGACGGCTCCAGCATTACTGCCCCACATCCATCACCAAATATAATACATGTAGTTCGATCAGTATAATCTAATATCGATGACATCACATCCACTCCTACTACAATTACTTTTTTGTATCTACCGCTTTCTATGAATTGTGCACCTGTCGTCAATCCAAATAAAAATCCAGAACAAGCTGCATTAAGATCGTATCCAAAAGCATTTTTTATTCCTAATTTATCACAAGCAATGTTTGCCGTATCGGGAAACACCATATCTCCTGTTACAGTCGCGCAAATCACTAAATCCACTTCATCTGGATTCGTATTTGTCTTTGCCAATAAATCTCTCATCGCTTCAACAACTAAATCAGATGCTGCCTTGTCTTTATCTTTTAATATATGCCTTTGTTCTATCCCTGTTCTTGATCGAATCCATTCGTCATTGGTATCTACAATTTTTTCTAAATCATGATTAGTCAAAATATCAGGAGGCAAATATCCAGCCACACCAGTAATAACAGCACTTAAGTTCATCTAATAAAGTTTTTAAATTATTCAAAGTACTGTGGGGTGCAGCTTTGTAGTAAAAAGAAGCGCAAGGTAAAAAAAATATTGAATCTTCCCAAATTTGAAAATTTTACATTCAAAATACAATTTTTTATACTTATATATGTTTTTTATATATTTGGTATGCTTTTTGTATTTAAAAATGTATTAATCCTCTTTTCTAATGAACATATCTATTATGAAACACTCAAAACTAATATTACTTATCCTTCTTATTCCCTTTTTGGGATTTTCTGAAGAAGTCCCATTTTTCAAAGGCTCAATTGCTAGTGTAAAATTGAAAGCCAAAGAAGAAGGAAAACTCTATATTTTAGACTTTTATGCAAAATGGTGTCTTCCTTGCAAATTTATGGAAGAAAATACTTATTCCGATCCAAGAGTAGTAGAATATTTCCATTCATCTTATATTCCTGTAAAGGTTGATATCGATGATTTTGATGGGTTTGCTTTAAAGGAACAATTCAATGTTTCTGTACTTCCAACCATCATGATTTTTGATGCGAATGGTGTTCTTATCGAAAGATATGAAGAGACCATGGCTCCAACTCAATTTCTAGAGATTCTTGCAAAATTTGAACATAGAAAAGGAAATCCAACTCCTGTTCTTCCTCAAGTTTATGATAGTGGAATCGACGTGATTGGTGTACCAGCTGCAACAACAACATATACAGCAACTGAACCTGTTGTTGAAACTTATTCTCCTTCATTGCCTGTTTCTCAACCTGAAACATATTCTGAAGAAGTTATTATTGAAAATACAACTACTATTTCAACTACAAACACTGATCCTATTGACGAAAGTTTAGAGCCAGTAAATGACAATTTATATGAGTTTTCATCTAATAGACCTTTATATCAAGGTTGGGGTGTACAAGTGGGACTTTATGCACAATACGCAAATGTACTTAGGGAAGTGGAAAGATTTCAAAATATGTATCAAGAGCCAATCATGGTAAATATTTCTCAATTAAATGATAGAACTGTTTATAAACTGTTGATAGGAAACTTTAAATCACAAATTGAAGCTCAATCTTTTAAAGATAGTGTGAAAAATGGTGGATTAACAGATGCTTTCGTAAAAGACCTTAAAGTATTGGAGTAAAAATATTTTTTTGTATATAAAATAGGGCAAGTCAATTTTGGCTTGCCCTATTTTTATTTATTTGAGTGCGTGACAGATTGTGGGAAGTGAGAACACAGAATCATGTTCAATTCATAATGTCGTATCTACGGCACTTTTCGCTTACCACTATTCGGTGTTATCGTAATGTCGTCCTTCTAGGGCTTCTAGTGCTTTCGTTTTGAGAAACTGTTCTAATAACGACTTTCCAACATTTTGTCACGCACTCTATTTCTTTAGTGGTTTATCAAACATACTTTCCACTTATAATATATCTT
This sequence comes from uncultured Saprospiraceae bacterium, assembly GCA_947311465.1. Lineage (GTDB taxonomy): Bacteria > Bacteroidota > Bacteroidia > Chitinophagales > Saprospiraceae > CAMZLN01. The sequence continues at coordinate 9,813 of CAMZLN010000122.1, read as the reverse complement.
TTTCATCCATTATCTACCCCGTTTCTTATATTTTTTTAAATACATTTCTATTTTCTCGGTCTTATTCTAAAATTCCTTTATTTTTGGAAAGTTTTAGAACTATTCATAGTTTGAAATAGTTATTAAATTGGACAAACAGAAAAGAATTGAAAAGAGTAATCGGAAGTTATACACAAGGTAGGAAGGGACCATTATTTGTCGCAATTGGTGGTATTCACGGCAATGAAGAAGCGGGTGTAAAGGCAATTGAAACTATGGTTAAGATGCTTGAAGCCGAGCCAAAAACCAATCCAGATTTTGAATACCTTGGTAAATTTTTAGGAATAAGAGGAAATATTAAGGCGCTTAAAGCTGGAAAGAGATATATTGATGGAGATTTGAATCGAAGATGGACTCAAGAGAATGTGAATCGAATTTTAAAAACAAATATTAAAGATTTACAGAACGAAGCCAGAGAGATTAAAGAAATTTTAGAAGTAATTCACAAAGAAATTGAAAACTATAAACCTACAAAGTTAGTTGTGCTTGATCTTCATACAACAACTGCATTTGGTGGGATTTTTTCAATTCCTAATAACGATCCCGAAAGTTTTAGAATTGCTCAAGATCTTTTTGCCCCAGTAATCAAAGGACTTGTTAAAGGTATCGAAGGAACAACTTTGCATTATTTCGTCAATGACAATTTTCCAATCCCTACTGTGGCTATTACTTTTGAGTCTGGTCAACATCATGAAGAATTATCAGTCCATCGGGCCATTGCCGCAATTACCAATTGTATGAGAAGTATAAATGTAATTATGGCTAAATATGTTGAAAATAGACATAATCAACTTTTGATAGAGTATTCCGAAGGTTTGCCCAAAGTGACTAGCTTAGTGAATGTACATCAAATTAGAAAAGGAGATAATTTTGTAATGAAACCTAATTATAAGAATTTTCAGACCATAAAAAAAGGAGAATTATTGGCACAGGATATTCACGGTGATATTTTTGCATCAGAAGATGGTCTTATTCTTATGCCTTTGTATCAAAAACAAGGTGAAGATGGTTTTTTTATTATAGAAAAGCTTGAAGGCTATTGATTTAATCTTTTTGAATAGTACATCTTATTATATTTTCCCTTATCTTTGGTACTTCATTTTGAACAAAAAAATCATTTGAAAACATGCAGTTAATTAAAATAATTGATCATACTATTCTCAAACCAGATTGTAGTAATGCTGATATATCGAAATTGTGCAATGAAGCACTTGAAAATGGGTTTGGAGCAGTTTGCGTTTCACCCTATTATGTATCAATAGCAAAAAGTAATCTTGAAAATTCTGATGTCAAAGTAGCTACGGTGATAGGATTTTCAATGGGATATTCTTGCAGCGCGTCAAAAGTGGAAGAAATCAAAAGAGCCATTGATGAAGGAGCAGATGAGTTGGATGTGGTCATCAATGTAAGTGCAATAAAAAATAAAGATTGGTCTTACGTTCGAAATGATATGGATAGCGTAACAACGGCTTGTCACATGCGTGGAAAAGTTGTAAAAATTATTTTTGAAACAGCTCTACTCAATGATGAAGAAATAATTAAACTTTGTGAAATGGCTAAATCCATAGGTGTAGATTTTGTAAAAACATCAACAGGATATAATGGAGGAGCGACAACACACGCCGTTGAGTTGATGAGAGCAAATTTACCCAAAAAAGTAAAAATTAAAGCTTCGGGTGGAATACGATCTTATGAAGATGCATTAAAAATGATCGCAGCTGGAGCCGATAGATTGGGTTGCTCTTCAAGCGTAAAAATTGCAGAATCTGCTAAGGCAGCAATTAAATAAATAAAATGAATATCAAACTTATTTTACTAAGCATTATTTTTTGTTTCGGGTTTCAATTGAGTTTTGGACAAAGCATAAACGAAACACCAGAAGTACAAAGTATTATGGATCGTTATACGGCTTCAAATAGAATGAAAACTACCATTAAAGGGTGGAGTATTCAATTGTTGGCGACAACAGACCGTAGAAAAATGGAACAAACAAAAGATGAGTTTACACAAAAATATCCTATGATTTTTGTGGATTGGGAACATTCTGCACCCTATTACAAGTTACATGTGGGTGTTTATCAATCAAAATTAGAAGCACTAAGACAATTGCATCAATTTAAAGCAGATTTTCCTGGGGCATTTCCAAGAATAGAAAATCATATTCGAAAAGCGACTTTAGTGGGATTATAGTTTTTATTTTAAACATAAAACGATTTTTTCCATAAGAAATTCTACCTTTGTACTGTGTCGAATTTAGAAAATCTATTAACAAAATATCGAGACGAACGGCGAACAAACCAGATTTGTTCTGCACTCGATTCTAAAACTCCTGTAAAAATTCAATTGAAAGGAATTACAGGTTCACAGGAGAGCTTTGTCCTTGCGGGAATGATGCTCAAGAATCCAAGAAATATTTTAGTCATTGCTAAGGATAAGGAAGATGCAGCTTATCTTCAAAATGATTTGGATCAAATTCTCAAAAAAGAAGAAATTCTATTCTTTCCAGATTCATTTAAGCGACCTGGATTTTTTGAAAAAATTAATAGAACTTATATTCTCCAACGTACAGAAACTATAAATAAGCTGGTAAATGGAATAAAACCAAGATTTGTAGTTACTTATCCTGAAGCCTTATTTGAAAAGGTTATAGCTCCAGTAATTTTAAAAGACGCACAGTTTACCATCAAGAAAGATGAAATAATTGATGTAGAAACTTTGATAGGGATTCTGGTAGAATATGGTTTTGAGCGGACAGATTTTGTATATGAGCCTGGTCAGTTTTCGATACGTGGTGGTATCATTGATGTTTTTTCTTATGGAAATGAATGGCCATATCGTATAGAATTATTTGATGATGAAGTTGAAAGTATTCGTACATTTAATCCCACCACCCAATTGTCAATCACCAATATTGGATGGGTAAATTTTATTCCCAACGTAAATACTAATTTTAAAAGTTCCGATAAAGAGTCTATTTTTGATGTATTACCAAAGGATATTGCCATTTGGATTAAAGATTTTGCATTACTGAAAGAAAAAGTAGATGTTTGCAAAATTGACTTTGAAAGTTCAAAACAAAAAATCAATGATGAAACCAGTCAGGATTTAGAACAACTTTATTCAGAAAGTGCTTATGTAGATTCAGAAACAATTAAAACTAGTCTTGAACAACTGAGATGTATTTTCATAAATAGACAAAATCATGGTTTTAAAACGGAATCACTGCTAGAATACAATTCAAAAATTCAACCTGATTTTAATAAAAATTTCAAATTTTTAATTGAAGACTTAACTAAAAAGAGAGCTGCTCATTATGAGTCCTTTATTTTTACCTCAAATGCTAGGCAAGTTGAACGTTTTTATAACATATTTGAAGATTTGCAAGCTAATATTCAGTTTCATCCTGTCGTAATTCCTATTAGTAAAGGTTTTGTAGATGCTGATTTGAAAATTGTTTGCTATGTAGATCATCAGATTTTCGGTAGATTTCACAAATACAAACTAAAAAAAGGTTTTACCAAGGAAAAAGCACTCAACTTGAAGATGTTGAGAGAGTTTAAACCTGGAGATTATGTGACTCATATTGATCATGGAGTGGGGCGTTTCTCGGGGCTAGAAAAATTGGAAATCAATGGAAAAACACAGGAATCGGTTAGAATTATTTACAAAAACAATGACATACTTTATGTAAGTATTAATTCGCTTCATAAACTTTCAAAATATTCTACTTCAGAGGGGAAAATTCCCGTTCTGAGTAAAATTGGTTCCGATAAATGGAAAAATTTAAAAAGAAAGGCAAAAAGTAAAGTCAAGGATATAGCAAAGGAATTAATCAAGTTGTATGCAAAACGAAAAGCAACCAACGGTTTTGCATTTCCTGAAGATGACTATTTGCAAAATGAATTAGAAGCTTCATTTATTTATGAGGATACACCTGACCAAGTCACGACCACACAAGCGGTAAAAGATGATATGATTAAGCCGATTCCTATGGATCGATTGATTTGTGGAGATGTTGGTTTTGGAAAAACAGAGATTGCTATTCGTGCAGCATTTAAAGCCGTATTGGGCGGTAAGCAAGTAGCAATTCTAGTACCAACTACTATTTTGGCTTTACAACATTATCGAACATTTAAAGATAGATTAGCAAGTTTTGGAACAACCGTAGACTTCGTTAATCGATTTAAAACGCTAGGGGAAAGAAAGAAAGTTTTTCAAAAATTGAAAGAAGGCAAAATTGATATTGTCATTGGAACTCATGGTCTTTTGAGTAAAGATGTTGGTTTCAAAGATTTAGGATTATTGATTATTGATGAGGAGCAAAAATTTGGAGTCGCTGCAAAAGAAAAACTGCGAAATATAAAAATAAACGTAGATACCTTAACTTTAACGGCAACCCCCATTCCTAGGACTTTACAATTTTCATTACTTTCAGCACGTGATTTGTCCGTAATGAGAACTGCGCCACCCAATCGACAACCGATTCACACAGAGGTTAGAATATTCAATCAAGATATGATTAAAGATGCGATAAACTATGAATTGGATCGTGGTGGACAAGTATTTTTTGTTCATAATCGAGTGAAAAATTTAGTGGATATGCATGCATTAGTTGCACGTGTTGTTCCTGATGCAGATATACGATTGGCACATGGGCAAATGGATTCAAAAAAGTTGGAACGTACTTTAGTTGATTTTATAGATTATAAATTTGATGTATTAATATCTACAAATATTATTGAAACGGGACTAGATATTCCCAATGCAAATACGATAATTATCAACAATGCCCATCAGTTTGGAATGAGTGATTTGCATCAATTGCGTGGACGAGTTGGGCGTTCCAATAAAAAAGCTTACTGTTATTTGATGTGTCCTCCAATGTCAACGTTGACCCCTGAGGCACGAAAAAGATTACAAGCCTTAGAAGAATTATCGGATTTGGGTAGCGGATTTGATATTGCAATGAAAGATTTAGATATTCGGGGAGCTGGAAATATGTTGGGTGGAGAGCAAAGCGGATTTATTACCGATATTGGATATGAGACTTTTCAAAGAATTTTGGATGATGCAATCACAGAACTAAAAGATACAGAATTTAAAGAGCTATTTAAAGAAGAATTGGAAAAGAAAAGAGATTATGTCAAGGAAGTGGAAATTGACACCGATGTAGAAATGTATATTCCAAGTGAATATGTGGCACAGTCTCAAGAGCGATTAAATTTATACTCAGAAATTGATCAGATAACAAGTGAAGCAGATTTGAAAGCTTTTTCTGATAAATTGGTGGATCGTTTTGGAAAACTTCCACAACCCGTGAAACGTTTATTTGATGGATTAAGGATTCGATGGGTTTGTATGGGATTAGGATTTGAGCGATTGATTTACAAAAATGGAAAGATGAGGTGTTATTTTATCAGTAATCCGCAATCATCTTTTTATGAAACGCCCTTTTTTAATAAATTTGTACAATTTATAGCTCAAAATGGGCATCGTTTTAATTTATCTTTTAAAAAAACCTCTAGATATTTTATTTTGGTTAAAGATGATGTAAAATCATTGTCGAAAATAAAAGTAACGCTTGAGAAGCTTCATGACATCTTAATAGAAAAGAAGAAATAAGCCAGTGGTTAGATTTTTGCTATTAGAAGGACATATTATGTCAGTTATTTGACTATTCATCTAAAGTTTGTTAAAAAATTTGACAAAGCATTAGATTATACATATCTTTTGAAAAAATGTTCCTAAGGAATTGTAACAAAATAAATATAGATTCTTCACTGTTTCTTTTGGTCTCATTTTTCACTTTAAATCAGTTGTATAGTATGAGAATTTTATTATTATTTATAACACTATTTAGTTTGTCTACAAGTTTGATTGGACAGACCTATCTGGCTGCTGATTTTGAACAAGGAGTTCCTTCTGATTGGACTGCAGAGTCTTGTTGGTTTGCGGGAGATTCTGCAAGTATTTCAAGTAAAAATTTTAAAATTGGCGAACATACTAATTTTGTAGCAGTAAATGATGATGTGTATGAGAATGGATTATCAAGAGGGGGATTAGTATCATCAGAAATTGACTTGACAAATGCAAAGCATGTAGTTTTTTCAATGGATTTCTTTTATTTTGCAGCAGATGATGAAGTTTTTAGTATCTCAATTCAAAAAGAAAATGGAGAATGGGAGAAATTTTCAAATGATTTCTATGGATGTCCATGTTGGAGAAAGTTATTTTTCAATCTCTCTTCTTATATAGGAAGTAAGATTAAAATAAAATTTGATTATTCTGATGGAGGGCTTTGGAATTTTGGAGTCGGAATAGATAATGTAATTGTTCGAGAAGCAAAAGAAACAGAAGGCTTCTTTTATCTAGTAGAACCAAGCAATAAAAGGATTACAAATCAAAATCAAATAAATTACAAAATTGGTTTTTGTTCTATTGGTGCCAAATCTTTAGATAATATTAAAGTAAAATTTGAAGGGAATAATTATGCACAAGATCAAAGTCTAGATAACGTAAACTTCTTTGATAGCACAATAATCACCATCAATAATCTGGATATCGGCGCTTATGATTTGACTCCTTCCGTCTTCAAGGGGAGTACTAAAATCATAGAATCTCATCATTTTGTTTTTGAACTATTCCCATCAATACCGCAATTTATTGCAAATGACATAGATGGTAATAATTTCAATTTGCATGAAAAAATAATAAATAATCAACAAGTGCTCCTTTATTTTATAACTTCTTGGTGTGATGATTGTAAAAATAATATTTCAAAATTAAATGAAATAAAATCAGAATTTCCAGATTTAGAAATAGCTGCTATATATTTAAATACAAATGCAACAAAACAATATCTTAAGAATTTAAATCTACAAGCAAATTTTCCTTCATTTGCATATTCCATGGATGCCATAAAAGAATATTCCTTATTTAGTCAAGGCTTTGAACAGTCTGTACCTTTTAGTATTTTGATATGTCCGGATATTTATCAGCCCGAGTGGTCAGAAGTATCATGGTCATCCAATAGTTGGGATCCAGGAACTGTAAATGCAATAAAATCTTATCTAAGAAATTGTAGTTCTGTCACAAATAGTGATATAATTGATGATCAATCTGTAGCAATTTATCCAAATCCCTCAGATGGCATGATTTACATTGAGTATCCTGATGTTGAAACAACAATTGAGATTGAAGTAGTGAATTTGCTTGGCGAAAGCATTAAAGTTGATAAATTCACTATGGATGGAAAGGTCGCACTTGACCTACAATACATCAAAGGGTTATTTTTTGTCAAAGTTAAATTGGGCAATAAGATAATTACTAAGAAGATTGAAATTTTTTAGTGTGAAATGGGTTATTAAGGTTAGTTGTATGTTTGCACTAAATAAATAAGAATACATTGTTCATTTGGAATCATCTCTTTTATTCTTTTCAAATTCAGTTTGTATTAGTCTTTCCAACTCGTTAAAATCATATTTCAGTGTATTTCTATTTTATCATTCATTTCTTGTTGATTTTTACGTTTCGTTTTTAATGCAACGAAACGTTTTACATGGCATTTGGCATTTCAATGCTCCAAATTCTTGGTTTTACACTATGTTTATTTATTATTATAATCTTCACTTTTAGCACTATCTACCAAATGCACTATATATTTTGTTAGCCTAAGTTACTCTTTTAGCATCTTAAATACGCTCATTTTATCAGATTTATTATCTATAATTTTAAAGTTATAGTATTTATCTTTTGTGCTAGATAAAGGTTCATTTCCATTGTTCAATTGCATTCATCTCTTTTATTCATACCTGCTAGTGGTTTAAAGCTATTTCCGATTCAACGACTCTGATGGACCTACCATCATCTTATTTACAACATCCTACCAATTTATTACCATGGTTGGTTTTGGCACACTATGGGTATTTCGAGGCACTTCATTTTCAGTTTACCACAATGTTTATTTGTATCTATAATTATCAAATAACCATTTATTGTCCAATAATTTAAACACCTTATTGTGGTACGTTTCTATTAGAAGCTATTTAAAAATAATTTACCATTTTCATCTTTATCATTTAGCCTTAAACATATGTCATTTTCTTCAATTAAATCAGGCATTTCTTTTGGCAAGTCAGAATCTATTAAAGTAACTATGTATTGAATATCATATTTTTCGCAAAAATCTTTAACTAGTTTAATATAACGAATTTTAATTCTATCATCAAAACCCTCTAATACTCCATCGTGATATACAAATCTATAAAATGATTTATCTGAATAATTACTCAATAGTGATAAATCAAAAGCTACACAAAGTAACTTTTTATATGTTGTTCCTTGTGATTCAGATGTTTTTAATAAGTCTGTTTTATTTTGATAATCTGCATTAAATTCAACATTACCTTGTTTGTTGAGTTTCAATGAAATTAAAGCATTTGTGTCTAGTATATCTTTTATAATTGAATTAAATATTCTATTAACACTGGAATGTTTTCGTTCTATTAGAGCTTGTTTTAACTCTTCAATTTTTGTATTAACAAGAATTTGATTTATTTTAATTTCTCTTTCAATAATTAAAGAATTATCAATTGCTCTCAACTTATCTTTAATTCGTTCAATTTCTACTTCTATTGTAATCGTTTTTTTCTGATATTCTTTAAATTTAAAATAACTGTCTTTTTGTGTAAGTATAGACAATAAATCACTTTTCTTTTCTTCTAGCTCTTTAATGCTTTTAATTAAAATTGCTAATTCATCTTTTAATTGTGAAAGGGTTTCTTTTAAATATTTTTCACGCTCAATTGTTAATGACTTTTGGAAATTAATTAAATCATCATATTCTTTTTTTAATTTATCAGGGTAATATAAGTTTACTTCTTTAAATAGATTGCTAATTTCTTTATTGTCAATATTAACATTAATGTCAGATAATGATGTTTCAATTTTGTTTATTTCAAATGAAATTCTATATCTATCGGTATTAAACGCTTGAAGCTTTGTATCTAAATTTTCGACAACTTCTTTGTTTGTTCGAATATCCTCTTTGAAAAAATTAAATTTATCAATTTGAGATTCAATTTCAGAAAGTTCAATTTTTTTTATTTCTAAAAGCCCTTCTAATCTGTCCTTTTCGGAAGTATCTATTTGTGCTTCAAGTTTTAATGTTTGTAGTTTTTTCTTCAAATTATCTATTTCTTCTTCAATCTCTAATTTATCTAAAATTAAATGTCCATTAAATCCAAGTAAATCAAAAACAAATGGTTTCCAATCTTTATGTTTTCCTTTAAATTTATTCAATTTAAAAACGTCTAGATAATCTTGCTGACTTCTTAAAAAGTAAGTTATCGATTTTCTATAATCCCAGCTTTTCAAAACATTAAAGCTCAAATACTCATTCAGCTTAGCCTTTGCTTTCTTTAACGTTAAAGTTTCGTCCCAATCTATATCAGTTTTAAAATCATTTAATTTAAAATCATTTAATTTAAAAGATATTTTTGTTGCAGTATTTATAGCGCGTTTTACAACAAGGTGTTTTCCACTATTCAACTTAAATTCTCCATAAAAATCTTGCCCAATAAAGATATTATTTCCCAGTAATTTGTCAGTATTTTTATTAAAACCAGACAACAGTAGAAAATCAATAACTCTTATTAAAGAAGTTTTACCTAAATTATGTGTGTCTTCCTTTTTATTACTTTCAATAAATGCAACAATCGCATTGAATTTATCATTGAATTCAATGTTCTTAAAATTTTTATTTGAATATATTTT
>CAMZLN010000121.1 GCA_947311465.1 uncultured Saprospiraceae bacterium | reverse complement strand
GACTAGTTTCCTCATGTCTGTTTTTCTGATTACAAATTAACGAGAATTAATTATCCATGTTGGACTTGAAATGACATTTTGTGACATATCAAACTTTCGATAATTTAAAATCAGAAAAACAGACATGAGGAAACTAGACCTTTCTAGTATGCTTCAAAAAAAAAACAAATTTATTATTTTCAATTGATTAATTCGTTTGCGAAAGCAGATTGAATATGATTTGAATATGATGACCATGATTTCAATATCATTAGAGTTATAGACTAATGGTATAATCCTATAAACCGAACATATTATGAAAAACTTTATTGTATTTCTACTGGGAGTGGTATGTCCACTTGTTTCAGTAGCTAGTATCACACCTACGCAACAAAACTACATTAATGAGCTAAGTAAATTAGCCATTTCAGAAATGAATGAAACTGGAATTCCAGCAAGTATTACTATTGCACAAGCTATTTTAGAAGCAAGTTGGGGAAATGGCGAGTTGGCAAAAAATGCCAACAACTATTTCGGAGTTAAATGTCAAGGTGATTGCACGCATGACGTTTATTTTAAGGTAGATGATGATATTGATGCTAAAACAGGGGAAAAAATTAAATCCGCTTTTAGAAAATATAGCTCTATTGAAGAGTCTTTTAAAGATCATTCAAGGTTTTTGAGAGAGAATGTACGATATGCCAAATTATTTAAATACAATCAAACAGATTATATAAATTGGGCAATAGGATTGCAAGATGCAGGATACGCAACCAATGATTCTTATGCATTATTATTGATAGATTTAATTGAGAAACATAATTTGCACCGATTTGATATTGTAAAGAAACCATCACCAATAGTAAATGTCAATAGGCATGAAATTACAAATATGCCAAAAGCAATTATTTTAGCTAGCGATTATGTGCCATTGTGCATGAAAGCTTCAAAAGGTGTAAAAGTAAATCAAGTAACACACACAAACATACATATAGAAAACTACCACAATGGATTTATCCGAAAGAATATTAGGATAATCCGACACAAACCCCATCTAGCTAGCAAAGCTAGAAAGTAATTAGAAGCCGTGCAAAAAGTGATTTTTGTACGGCTTTTTTCTATCATTCCGCTTTCCTGAAAAGAATTATCACAAAGAACATATAAATACCTGCTCCAATGGCATTTTCAATCGTATTTTCTACGAGATAGGAAGTGAAAATAATGATATGAAAACCTAGTATGAAATGGTTAAGATAATTTTTCTTATAAAATAATGGAAACAGAGATGCAAACATGAAAATCATGAATCCAATAAGGCCATTTTTTGCAAGAATGGAGATATATTGATTGTGTGGCATTTTGGGCTCTATTTGATCTCCAAAACTTTCTTGATATTTTAATTTTACTTCGTTTCTTAGGTCTCCAGAACCAACTCCAAATATTGGATTTTCTTCAAAAATGGTCCATCCTATTAATTGAGAAGTGATTCTTTCTCCATCGGATTGCTCTTTGATTTTACCCCGTTTTCTAGAATAGTTATCCCACATTGTATATTCTATTTTATTTTTTAAACTAGGAATATTTTTTATTGCTAAATAAGGAATAGTAACTAAGCCAATCATCGCTAATAAACCAAATAGATATTTTCTACTGTGAATAATATAACTTAATAAAAGAACTACTAGTGCAAGATATAATGCTACTAAACCACTACGTACCGCTAGAATATGGATAAAAAAGAATAGAAAAATTGTAGCGGATTTAATAAATATTCGCTCCCAATTGTATTTGATTACTTCTTTTTTGATCCACAAATGTAAACCTGCGATAATACTGATAGCTAGGAGTAAATTGTATCGTATATGATTTCTAGGCGTCGGTATTGATTTACCCCTTGAAATGAGATCTTGATATTCATTGAAATGTAAAAAATATTGAATTCCGATAAAAGCACTAGTGAGAGTCATCAGAATAATTAAAAAGTATAAAATTTTTTGAATATTATTTTTTGAAATTTTTGGAAGTGCGAAGAACGAAAAAGGAAGGAAAAAAAATAGCATTCTCAGTCTTAGTCGCTCCAACCAATAGTCCATATCCGTTGAGTAAATCCAACTTACAAGTGTAATTAAGAAAAAAAGAGTCAAAATTGCTATTGGATCTTTGGAAAATTGAAATAGCCATTGCCTAAAGGTAGTTTTTCCAGAACGGATATTCTTAATCAATGCAACAATCCCCATGATGAAAAACCCAATCATAGACATAGTTAACAAAAAAGGGGAGAATACAAGAGAAGCAATCCACAAAAAGCAGAAGAAAAGAAATAGATTGTTTTCTTTAAATAGCGATTTAATCATATAATTTTTATACTAATCCAATTGAAATCAGAAACGGATAAATCTAAAAATTGTTGTTTAAAATAGACATTCCATCATCTGATTTATTGTTTATAATTGATATTTTTCAAATCAAATACAAACAATAGAACTAATCTATTACAATTTACGTTCTAAAACCTTAACTTTGCCCTTCAAATTTAAAAAAAATCAGTTATGTCATCAGATATTTTTGAAAAAGTCAAAAGAATAAAAGAAGAAATTGAGAATGCTATTCCAAAATCAAAGGAAGAAGTAGAGCAATTTCGTATCAAATATTTAGGTTCTAAAAATCTTCTAAAACCATTGTTTGGAGAGATTGTGAATGTTGCCAATGAGAGAAAACGTGAGTTTGGACAATTGGTCAATAGTGTAAAAGTGGTTGCGGAACAAAAGTTTATTGAATTTAAAAATAAAATTGAATCCGAAGTAGAAGCGTCAGAAAATAGCAATATAGATTTTTCTGCTCCTTCTGACCCCGTTGAATTTGGTAGTCGTCACCCGATTACGATAACGATGAATCGAATTATTGAAATTTTTGAGCGAATTGGATTTGCAGTAGCTGAAGAAAGAGAAATAGAAGAAGATTGGTTCAATTTTACAGCAATGAACACACCAGAAGATCATCCAGCTCGTGATATGCAAGACACCTATTACTTAAAAGATAGCACTGAAATGTTGTTGCGTACACATACATCATCTGTTCAAGCTCGAGTCATGATGTCGCAAAAGCCACCTATCAGAATCATAGCGCCAGGGCGAGTTTATAGAAATGAAACAATTTCCGCTAGAGCACATTGCCAATTTCATCAAGTGGAAGGGCTATATATTGCTGAAGGTGTTTCTTTTGCAGATATGAAACAAACATTGTTGTATTTTGCAGAGGAAATGTTTGGAAAAGGAACGAAAATTAGATTAAGACCTTCATATTTTCCTTTTACTGAACCAAGTGCGGAGATGGATATTTCCTGTTTCATTTGTGGCACAGAAGGATGTAATGTTTGCAAATACACAGGTTGGGTTGAAATCTTAGGTTGTGGAATGGTAGATCCTAAAGTTTTAGAAAATTGTGGAATAGATTCAGAGAAATATACTGGGTTTGCCTTTGGAATGGGAGTTGAACGTCAAGCAATGTTGAAGTATAAAGTAAATGATATTAGATTATTCTTTGAAAATGATAAACGGTTTTTGAAGCAATTTAAGTCGGCGCTTTAGGTGGGGTGCAAGGGTGCAAGGTTCAAAGGTGCAAATGGTTCAAGGTGCAAAGGTGCAAAGGTGAAAAGGTTAAAATGGTAAAATAATTAAAAATTAAAATAATAAAAAAAAAGAAAAAATTAAAAAAAAAAAGGTTGGAAAAGGAGGTAATGGTGTTAGGG
>CAMZLN010000120.1 GCA_947311465.1 uncultured Saprospiraceae bacterium | reverse complement strand
CAAAGTCCGATGAAATTCATTTCGTCAAATTTTTTCATACATTACTTTCAACAATCAATGGCAAATTGCGCTGCGTTGTTTGGATGAAATGAAATAAATTTCATTTTGCCTTTCAAAAGTCAAATGAAATTAATTTCATCAAATTTTACAATACATTACTTTCAAAAATCAAAGGCAAACTGCGCTGAGCTGTTTGGATGAAATGAAATAAATTTTATTTTGCCTGTTAGGTAAGTAAACCAATATCAAAGAATAGTATTCTCATTCTTAGCTACCTTCAATAAATAACCCAATTTATAAAAATCAAGAAAATACATAATCGGAAAGGGACTCAATAAATTCCATTTAATAAATGGTTTAGACATAAAAAAAGTCAATTGCATAAGCCAAGAAAGCTTCATTTTTTGAATTTTACTTGTCAATTCCAATAATCTCACCATTTGATTGAAATCTTCAGAATTTTGAGACCTTATAAAAACTAAACTTTCTATTGCCAATTCTGTCTTTTTTAGAAATGCTTTACTAGAATCCAAATTTAGATGATAAACAGGGTTGTCAATATGAATTAATGGGATATTATGTTGTTTTAAACGATAAGCAAGGAGGGTATCCTCATGACCATATTGGGTTAGTTTTTCATCAAATGGAAATTGCAGTAACAGCTGTTTTGGAATTAAAAAACTCATTGAGATGAAAATATTATAAGGATTTTCTTTTCGAGTTTCCAAAGAAATGACTTCCCTTGCATGACCATATTTCCATCTTAATAAATTTGATTTCGGTGGCGTTTCTTTTACATAATCTAATCCACCATAAATCAATGCATTTTCCTGAATGGCATTCAAGTATTGCTTTACAAAGTCTGTTTTTACGGGAATAGTATCCGCATCCATATATAAAAGTTGATCGTATTTTGCATGATTTGTAAACAGATTTCTTATTTTAGAATAACCGATATTTTTATCAAGAATGGTATATTTTACAAATGGGAACGAATCAATCTCTTGATTCATCTCTTGATATACAATTTCAGATTGATCATCAAAAACTAGAATTTCTATAGGTACATTAATCTCTTCAATTTGGTTAACCAGTGTTTTTACCAAATTTCTAATATCATAATTGTATGTCGGAATGCAGATTGATAGCATCTGCCAAAGGTAGTAGTTTTTTGAAGTAACTGGTATTAAAAAATGGAACTAAGTTTCGCATTATCTATTTTATTAAATTCTTCTTATGAAACTTATGTATAAATATATCAAAATCACTATATTTGAGGAATATTCTTGATATGTTCGACGTTGGTTGTATATCAATTTTTATTAATAATTTAATTTTAAAAAGATGAAATCATTGAAAAACCAATTTTTATTTACTGTCGTTGCAATTTTTTTGAGCATTAGCTTACATGCACAAGAAGGTTTAGCTTCTTATTATGCCGATCAATTTCAGGGAAGAAAAACGGCATCAGGCGAGTTGTACAACAAAGATGCGATGACTGCTGCCCACAGAACATTTCCTTTCGGTACTTATTTACGAGTTACACGTGTGGGAACAAACCAATCTGTAGTTGTGAAAGTGAATGACCGTGGACCTTATGCGAAGGATAGAATAGTAGATGTGTCAAAAAAAGCTGCAATAGCATTGGATTTAGTTTCGGCAGGAGTTGCAAAAGTGATTATTGAAAAGGTAGATGGGGATGCATATAATAAAAGTTTTAGTTCGGTAACTACAGTTCCTAAAGCTGAATTTGTAAGTAAAGAAGGGACCAAGACCGCAGTTCCAACTAAAGCGAAACAGAATTCTGTTTATACGATTCCAGGAAGTTTTGGAGTTCAAATTGGTTCATTCTCAAATTACAATAACGCAATTGCGCAGATCAATACATTGAAAAACAAATCCATAGAAACAAGTTTGATAAGCGTTGGTCAAAAGGCGGATGGTTCTACTTTATATCGAATCATTTTAGGTCCTTTTGCGGATAGAGCATCTGCGGATATGTATAAAAGTAGTATGAAAAGTACTCATAAACTTTCAGGATTTACGGTTGACTTAACGGATAAATCGTTTATTTCGTTTTAAATTTGGGGTATTCTACGAATTTTTTAGAAAAAATAAATCAGATCTCTCACGGGACATAAATTATATTCATGAGGAAACTTCTTAATTCTGTATTGCTTATTTTTGCATTTTTAGTAACTTTTCAATTGGCTGCTCAAGTTGGATTATCATCCTATTATGCAGATGATTTTCAAGGGCGAAAAACGGCTAGTGGTGAACGATACGACAAAAATGCACTTACCGCTGCACACAAGGAGTTTCCTTTTGGAACTTTTATAAGAGTGACAAGATTGGACAATGGAAAGTCTGTAGTTGTGAAAGTGAATGATCGAGGTCCTTATTTTGAAGGTTACGTGGTGGATTTATCACGAAGGGCTGCAAGGGTACTTGGGATTATTGATATGGGAACAGCAAAAGTAAAAGTTGAGTTGGAAAAGAACCCTCCTAAAATCACAAAACCAGTAGTGAAAAATATTGAAATTGGCAATCTGCCTAAGGAATACGATGAAATTCCTAAAAAGGTCAAAGAAAAAGTGGCTTCCAACGAGGTAAAAGAAAAACAAAAAGTAATTTATGTCGATCCGAAAAAAGATGAATTTACAAGTAAAGGTGCTCCAGTTAAGAAGGAAATTCCAGTCAAAAAGAAAGAAATTTTAAAACCCAAGAAGGTGGAAATTGTAGTCACTGCTTCGAAAGTTGAGAAAAAGGAGGTAGTAAAGGAAATTAAAAAGGAAGAAAAACAATCTATCGCTTATCTAACGGATAAGAACTTTAAAACCTACGATTTGTATAAAATCGAATTGAAACGACCCAAAAAAGATGGTTATGGAGTCCAAATTGGGACCTTTGCCAATTATGAAAATGTGCTAAGACAAATCGCTATTTTACAAGGTAAATCCTTTGACAATATATTGGTTAGCATTGAAAAGAAAGATGATGGTCAATCTTTGTATAAAGTGATTTTAGGGCCTTTTTCTGAACGTCAAGCGGCAACCAATTATAAAAAAAATGCAGCAAAGCGATATAAAATTAAGGGTTTTGTCGTGGATTTGTCGTCATTTAAGTAGATGGATATATGTTTTTATGTGTATATTTTTAAAT
>CAMZLN010000119.1 GCA_947311465.1 uncultured Saprospiraceae bacterium | reverse complement strand
TGGTTTGCTGTTTGAATTGTTGCTCCGTTCATTGTACTAAAATTTATAAGTTAAATTTTACTATCTCTTTTATTGCAAAATGATTTAAAAACGAAGGTTTAATATTTCATTTTATTTTTTTTAATATTTTCTTAACAGAATTTATTTCCAAAAGAGCGTAATCTTAGTAGAACAGGAATGTTTTAGTTAACTTTTAAATTTTAGTACAATGAACGGAGCAACAATTCAAACAGCAAACCAGGATAAAAGAAAGGCACGTAAGGTGACTCTTATTGTTAATGGTGTTATTTTAGCATTATTATTATTTCCTTTCTTAACCTATACGATGAAGCCTGATGTTAATTTCGAAAATGTGATTATCATGGATTTCTCAAAAGACTTCCAAAGCGCTTCTGCAAAGTCATCTACTAAAAAATCAAAAGTAGTCAATAAGATAAAAACTAAGAAAGAAAAAGTTACCCCTAAAAAACCTAAGGTTAAGGTTGTTCCTGTTCCTACGGCTCCACATAAACCTGTAGTGGAAACTCAAAAGGCAGATATTCCGCCTGTGAAGACTGCTCCTGTTAAGGCGCCTGAAGTTATTGAAGTACCTGAACCCGAAGTTATTCCTGAAGATCCTACACCAGTAAAAGTTACTGAACCTGTATTTGATGCTGATGATATCCTTGCTGATATTGAAGCAGAAGAAAGCTCTGATGATGCAGAGAGCGGAGGTAGTACTACAGCAGGAGAAGGCGATTCAGGAAGTTCTACTTCTGGAGATTCAAACACAGATGGGAAAGCGGACAAAGGAGATGGTGGTATGGATTTTAATGGAAATGGAATTTTGACAAGAAGAATTATCAAAAGAGGAAACGCTAAGAAACTAGCAAAAGAAGAAGGTGTAATCATAATCAATGTATGTGTCAATAGAAAAGGACGAATGATTGTTGCAAAATACAATGAAGATGAATCCACAATCGATACTCCTAGTTTGATAAAAGAAGCGCAAAACACAGCATTGGAATACCGTTTTGAAAAAGATTATTCTGCTCCGCCAAAGCAATGTGGTAAAATGACGTTTATTTTTGAAATTGAAGAATAAATCAGTTGAGAGTGGAAAGCAAATTTTGAATTTCAATTCGATTAAAAAGTGGCTTATGCAAAGAATTATTGTATAAGCCATTTTTTTAAATTTTGAATTTCGACTAATCTAAGTAAAATTCGTTAATAACTCATTCCAATCCCCCCTTAACGTCTTTTCCTTTTTGTTTTTTTCCAAAATGTCTAAAAAAACTTTTCTCGAAATATTTATAGCCCCTAGACTTTCAAGATGTTTTGTAGGAGTTTGTGCATCTATTAAATTAAAACCAATAGACTTCAATTTTCTGACCAAAGTTATAAATCCAAATTTGGATGCATTTGATTTCTTTTGAAACATAGATTCACCAAAAAAACATTTCCCAAGGCTGATACCGTATAATCCGCCTACTAAAATATTATTATCCCAAACTTCTACGGAATGAGCAAATCCTAATTCATGTAGTTTTACGTAAGCTTTCACCATGTCGTCTGTAATCCAAGTACCATCTTGACCTGCTCTAGATAAATCTTTACAATTTTCAATTACTTCTTGAAAAACAGTATCATAAGTTACTAGAAATTTTTCTTGATTAAAGTAAGGACGCATACTTTTAGAGACTTTCAAGTCATCAGGATACAATACAAAACGTGGATCTGGCGACCACCAAATGATAGGTTCCCCTTCATTGAACCATGGAAAAATTCCGTTTTCATAGGCAAAAAGTAATCTTTGTGGAGAAAGGTCTCCTCCAAAAGCTAGAATACCATCTTCATTTGCTAAAGACGGATGCGGGAAACTGATTTCGTTTTCATCTAGAGAGTACATTTATTTTATGGGTTAATTCAATTTCGAAATCATTTCTGTAACAATTAAACTCATTTTTGGTTCTGCTGCATTGGCAACAGCAATAGCAGCTTCTATTGTAGTTTCTTTTATTTCTTCTATTGGAAAACTTTTATTGGACACCACAGATAAGACAAATACAGGCAAACTCATGTGTTTTGCTACAATCACTTCGGGTACGGTTGACATACCTACCAAATCCGCTCCTAATGTATGAATCATTTTATATTCAGCAGGAGTTTCAAGGCTAGGACCTTGCAAAGCTAAATAGACCCCTGTATGAATTGGGATATTATTCGCTTTTGCAATATCTATTCCCATTTGAATTAAATCTTTATCATAAATATGTAACATATCAGGAAAACGTGGACCCAATCGTTCATCATTAGAGCCAATTAATGGATTATCGCCTTGGAAATTAATATGATCTCTTAGAATTACAATATCTCCAGCTTCCATTTTCGGATTTACACTACCAGAAATATTTGAAATAAATAGTTTTTCAATTTTTAAAAATTTTAAAACACGAACTCCAAAAGTGGCTTCTTCCATAGAATAGCCCTCATAGAAATGAAATCGCCCAGACATTGCTACTATCGGAATTTCCCTGATATATCCAAAAATCAATTTTCCTTGATGTCCTTTTACTGTAGATTGCGGAAAATGTGGAATTTCAGAGTAATTAATTGCCTTTACTATATCAATCTCTTTGGTTAATCCTCCCAATCCCGTTCCAAGAATAATTCCAAATTTTGGAGAAAAATCAATTTTTGAATGTAAATATTTAAGCGCTTCTTGTATTTTATCGTAAAGCATGAATTTTTAAATTTTAGTCCAAATCAACTTCATCAATCCACAATCAACGTCGTTCGATCTAGTTTTTGTTGAATAATTGATTCTGGCAACTCACGTTCTTCATATTGTTGATTTCTAAGCCATGGCTCAAAACCAGCATCTCGAATTGCATCTTGGATTCCATTGGCAGTAAATCTAAAATTAGAACCTGCTACGGAAACTACATTCTCTTCAATCATGATACTACCAAAATCGTTGGCTCCTGCATGCAAACATATTTGCCCAACTTGTTTACCTACCGTCAACCAACTTGCTTGAATATTTTTTACATTAGGCAACATAACTCTACTCATGGCCACCATTCGAACATATTCGTCACCAGTTGAAGTATTTCTTGCTCGCTTCAATTTTTTAAGCATAGTACCTTCATCTTGAAAAGGCCAAGAAATAAAAGCTAAAAACCCATTCGCATCTTTTGGTTTTTCCGACTGTACTTGTCGAATATCTACGAAATGCTGCATTCGTTCTAAATTGGTTTCCACATGTCCAAACATCATTGTTGCTGAAGTTGTTAAATTCAGTTGATGAGCAGTTCTCATTACATCTAACCATTCTTTTGAACCACATTTTCCTTTGGAAACTAATCTACGAACACGGTCACTTAGAATTTCTGCTCCAGCACCAGGCAAAGAATCTAAACCCGCTTGTTTTAGTTTGTGCAAGACATCTAAATGTGTAGATTGTTCTAGTTTTGCAATATGTGCAATTTCAGGTGGACCTAATGCATGTAATTTTAGATTTGGATATAAAGATTTTAATTCACTGAAAAGATCAACGTAATATTGCAATCCCATATCAGGGTGATGCCCCCCTTGAAGTAAAAGTTGTTCTCCTCCAAGTTTAAAAGTTTCTTCAATTTTCACTTTATACTCTTCAATAGTCGTTATGTATGCTTCGTCATGACCAGGTCTACGGTAGAAGTTACAGAATTTACAATTGGCAATACAAACATTTGTCGTATTAGCATTTCTATCTATAATCCAAGATACTTTTTGATCTGGTACATGATGAAATCTGAGCTTATTTCCAACGTACATTAACTCAGAAGTAGATGCATTTTCAAAAAGAAAAACACCTTCTTCGGCAGACAAAAAGTCGAGATTTAAAGCTCTATGAAGTAAGTCGGAAATATTCATAATTCATAATTTAAATTCAAAAAGAAGTACAAAGATACGAAACTAGCTATTAAATTATTTTTCCGTACCTAAAATTTTTTATTTTATTAAAAAAATCCTTATATTTGCAGCAAATTATGGAATCTCACCGAAAAGGGAACCGTCAGGTATCCCTTTTTTGTTATACGGCATTTTAGTAATGATTGAAGATAAGATAAAAAAATTACTTTTAGAAAAGTTTGAAGAAGACGAATACAATGATTGTTATATTATTGAAATTCGTCATAGTAATATACGCTTGGAAGTTTTTTTGGACTGTGATGGTTCATTGACTTTTAGAAAATGCCAAAGACTGAGTAGATACCTAGAAGGATTTATTGATGAAGAAGGGTGGTTGGGAGAAAAATATGTTTTAGAAGTTTCATCACCAGGTATAGCAAGACCATTGGTTAAAAGACAATATAAAAAACATATTGATCGTATTATAAAGCTTAAAATGGTAGATGGTTCTGAAAAAGAAGGTCGATTGAAAGTTGTGAATGAAGAGTCCATTGAGATACAATATAAACAAAGAATAAAAGTTGGAAAAAGAAAGAAAACAGAAACAGTGGATGAAGTTATCCCGTTTTCAGAAATTAACCAAGCAAACGTAAAAATAACATTTAATAAGTGAACACTTTAAGAGTGTTCATTTTATAGTAAAATCAAATATCATGAATTTAATTGAAAGTTTTGATGAATTTAAAGTAGGCAAACATATTGATAGACCTACAATGGTAAGATTATTAGAAGATGTGTTTAAAACATTGATTCGAAAAAAATATGGTGCGGATGAAAATTTTGATATCATAGTAAACACTACCAAAGGAGATTTGGAACTCTGGAGAAAAAGAATGATTGTGGCGGACGGAGAAGTTGCGGATGAAAATTTGGAAGTTTCATTATCTGAAGCCATGTCTATAGATGATGATTATGAAATAGGTGAAGAATGCTATGAGGAAGTCTTTTTAAAAGATTTTGGGCGAAGAGAAATAATGGCAGCACGTCAGACTCTGATTTCAAGAATTATGGAATTAGAAAAAGATGAAATATTTAAGAAATATTCTGATAGAGTTGGGGAGTTGGTTTTAGCTGAAGTACATCAAATTTTAAAAAGAGAAATCTTAGTTATTGATGATGTAACAGGAAATGAATTGATTATTCCTAGAAAAGAAATGATAAAAGGTGATTTCTTCAGAAAAGGGGATATGATAAAAGGAGTGATCAGGAAAGTGGAAATGAAAAATAATAATCCAAAAGTAATCGTTAGTCGAACAGATAGCATGTTCTTGGCGAAATTGTTGGAACAAGAAGTACCAGAAATTGAAGATGGATTGATTAGTATCAAAAAAATTGTACGAGTTCCTGGAGAAAGAGCTAAAGTGGCTGTTGAGTCTTATGATGATAGAGTAGATCCAGTAGGGGCATGTGTGGGTATGAAAGGTTCAAGAATTCACGGTATTGTTAGAGAATTAAAGAATGAGAATATTGATATTATAAACTATACGACAAATCTTTCATTGTTTATTCAGCGATCTCTTACACCTGCAAAGGTAGATAAGATTGATTTGAATAATGAGACTATGAAAGCTGCGGTTTATTTGGAAGCAGATCAAGTAGCTTTGGCAATCGGTCGTGGTGGTGCAAATATCAACCTAGCAAGTAAATTGACAGGTTACGATATCGATGTCTTTAGAAATACAGATGAAGTAGAAATTGATGATGTTGACTTAATCGAATTTAGTGATGAAATCGAAGGTTGGATTATCGAAGGCTTGAAAAATATAGGTTGTGATACTGCAAGAAGTGTATTAGAACTTAGTGTGGATGAATTGATAAGAAGAACGGATTTTGAAGAAGAAACAATTCTTGATGTTATTAAGATTTTGTCATCAGAATTCGAAGATTAATATAATATTTTAGCTTAAAAGCACTTTTTCCTATAATTATAGTACTTTTTGTATAAAACTGTGGGAAATAATTACTTTTTAAGTTACATTTGTGAATAATACTCGCTTCTCTATAGATGCAAGTAAAAACTTTTTTATTTTTTTAACTAATAAAACGTATGATTAACTATGTAATAATAGATTAAATTGAATACAAAGTTTTTTATCTTGTGACTTTAGAGTGCAATTAATTAAGTTTAAATTAAAGAATGGCACAACGTCTAATTAAGGTAGCAAAGGAATTAAATGTAGGAATCAGTACTATCGTCGATTTTCTCGATAGCAAGGGTTTTCAGGTTGATAATAGACCTACATCTAAGATTACCGATGAAATGCATGATCTTCTGTTGCAAGAATTTTCTAACTCTATTGCTATCAAACAACAAGCAGATAATCTTGTAATTGGTCACCGAAACCAAAAAGAAGAGCCAACTCCTCCTGTAGTTGAGCAAAAAAGAGAGCCAATTGTTGAGCCTCCAGTTAAAAAAACACCAGAGCCTCCACAACCACCACCGCCACCTGTCGAAGAAATTAAAGTCGAAGAAGTTCAAGATACACCAGTTAAAGAAGAAGTAAAAGAACCTACTCCACCTGTTGTGGAACCTCCAAAACGAGAATCAACAATTGGTTTGAAAATTTTAGGTAAAATCGATTTGGATAAGCATAAAAGACCGAAAAAGGTTGCCCCAAAAGATCCTGTAAAAAAGGAAGAAATTAAACCAGCAGCTGAAACTAAAAAGGCTGTAGAAGATAAAAAACCTGTTATTGAAGCTGAAAAGCCTAAAGTAACTAAGGTGGTTGAAAAGGAGGTGAAAGAAACACCAAAACCAGATGTTGTTGAAAAAACACCTATTGCTAAGGTAGAAGATAAATCTCCAAGTAAAAAGTCAGATATAGAACCACCTAGGGATAAATCAAATGCTCCATTAAAAGAAGGAGATGAATTGACCAGAGCAAAAACTCCAGAATTAAGAGGATTAAAAATCTTAGGAAAGATTGAAATAAAGGATACTAAAAAAGATACTAAACCTAAGGCGAAACCTGGAGAAAGTAGTGATCCTCGAAAAAGACGAAAAAGAACAAGACGAAAAGTTGTTGCAAATACTTCATCTGGTCAGCGTAACAGAGGTAGAGGTAATAACACAAATAGATATCAAAAAAATAGAAAACCCGAAGTTAAAGAAGTTTCTAAAAAGGAAATTGAAGATAAAATCAAATTAACTTTAGCGAAGCTTTCTGGTAGTGGTAAGAAAAAGCGACAAAAATCTAGAAGAGATCACAGAGAGTCTGTTCAAGAGAAGCAAGAGCTGATCAGACAAGAAAAAGAAATCACAACGTTACAAGTTACTGAGTTTATTAGTGTATCCGAATTGGCAAGTATAATGGATATATCTGCTACTGATATTATTATGACTTGTATGAACTTGGGAGAGATAGTTTCTATTAATCAAAGGCTTGATGCTGCAATTATTGAATTGCTAGGTGAAGAATTTGGTCACGAAATAGAATTTATTGATGCAGAAAGCGCTGAAGAAGAAGAAGAAATCATTGATGCTCCAGAAGATTTAGTCCATAGAGCACCAATTGTCACCATAATGGGTCATGTCGATCACGGAAAGACATCATTGTTGGATTATATTAGAAAAGCGAAAGTAGCTGAAGGTGAAGCAGGGGGAATTACACAACATATTGGTGCATACGAAGTTGACGTAGAAGGTGATAAAAAGATTACTTTCTTGGATACACCAGGTCACGAAGCCTTTACAGCTATGAGAGCTAGGGGAGCAAAAGTTACCGATATTGCTGTAATTATTGTTGCTGCAGATGACAGTATAATGCCTCAGACAAAGGAAGCCATCAGTCACGCACAAGCAGCTGGAGTTCCAATCATTTTTGCTATAAATAAAATAGACAAGGCTGGTGCCAATCCAGATAAGATTAAGCAAGAATTGGCAAGTATGAATTTAATGGTTGAAGAATGGGGTGGATCAATTCAGTCCCAAGATATTTCGGCAAAGAATGGTACAAATGTAGATTTGCTTATGGAGAAAATTCTCCTTGAAGCAGAAATTCAAGAGTTGCAAGCAAATCCTAAAAGAGCTGCAATTGGAACTATCATTGAAGCATCTTTGGATAAAGGTCGTGGATATGTCAGTAAAGTTTTGGTTCAAACAGGTACTTTAAAAGTAGGTGATATTTTATTGGCAGGACAATATTCTGGAAAGGTCAAGGCATTATATAATGATCTTGGTAAAAAAATTAAGACAGCAGGTCCATCAACTCCTGTATTAGTATTAGGACTAGACGGTGCACCACAAGCTGGTGAACGTTTGAAAGTTGTTGAAAGTGAACAAGAAGCCAGAAGAGTTGCTTCAGGACGTGCTCAAATAATGAGAGAGCAAGCCAATAGAGCTTCCAAACGTATTAGTTTGGATGAAATTGGTCGTCGTTTAGCGTTAGGTAACTTTAAAGAATTGAATTTAATTGTGAAAGGAGATGTGGATGGATCTATTGAAGCATTGGCAGATTCATTGATTAAACAATCTATAGATACTGTTCAAGTGAACGTAATTCATAAGGCTGTTGGACCAATCATTGAATCTGATGTTCTATTGGCAGCTGCTTCTGATGCAATCATTATTGGTTTCCAAGTCAGGCCATCTGTAGTTTCTCGTAGATTAGCGGATCAAGAAGGAGTAGAAATTAAATTGTATTCAGTTATTTATCAAGCAATCGATGAAATTAGATCTGCAATTGAAGGAATGCTTGAACCAACAATTGAAGAAAAAATTGTTGCTCAAATTGAAGTTCGTGAAACTTATAAAATTAGTAAAATCGGTACAATTGCTGGATCTTATGTAACAGAAGGTAAAGTTACAAGAAACAACTTTATTAGAGTTATTAGAGATGGTATTGTCGTATTTCCTAAGAAAGAAGGAGTTGTCGGTGAATTATCTTCTTTGAAAAGATTCAAAGATGATGTAAAAGAAGTTCGTAATGGATTTGAATGTGGTATAACAATTAAGAATTTCAACGACATTAAAGTGGGTGATGTGATAGAATGTTATGAAACAGTTGAAATCAAACAAACTTTAGATAAACAAAGATAGTATTGAAATCTGCTATTAAAATCAGATAGAAAGACAACAATATAGATAACAAATAGGGCTGTTTGAAATAATTCAAACAGCCTTATTTATTTTTTATTTTAGTTCAATGAAATTTATTTCGTTAATCAATCATGTCTAAAGACATACGAAAAAAAAGCGATAAACCAGATTGCACTAAATCCTAATCTCCATCAACCTTAAACGATGTCTTCTTTTCTTAAGTCGAATAATTTTTGGTTTCGTCAATCTGCCTAATAGAAAGCCTGTAGTTATTACTGAACCAGAAAATAAAGCATTTACTTTATAATTATCAGGGTCAAAGAGAGAATAAAAAGCCCAAGCACCACCAAATGAAATCAGCGCCTTTTTTTGTACTGAGAAAAAATTTTGTTTCCAACTATGAATTGAAAGTTTCTCAATTTCAGCGACGTTAACATATCCATTTGTAAAAACAATGATACCATCTTTAGAAATAACATCTTCAATATATTCTGTTCGCCATTCATCATTGACGAAAAAAGTGAGTTCTGTACCTACTCTATATTTTTTCACTTTTGCAGAGCCATATTTTTCTAGTTGGATATATTTCTCCCCTTCTACCTGTGTATCAAGTGAAAAAATACCATGATCCTGTGTATAGATCATGGTAATCGACAAAAATTGGATTAGTATGAATAAAAATTGTTTCATCTATATTAAGGAGCGATGTATGAAAAGAAAGGTTGTATTGCCTCGAAAAATTTATTTTCCAGGACGATCTCCTAGTTTCAGTCGATCTAAGATTGTAACCATTCCTTTTTCAATTTGCGAATAATTAGGATTTTTTTTTCCAGTGTATATAAATATCATAGCCCATTGATGTATATTATCTGGGGGTATTTTTGAGAAAAGGATATTTTTATTCAGACGATAAGCCTCAGTGATTTGTCTTTTGATACGATTTCTATCTACTGCTTTCGGAAATTTTCGTTTGGGTACAGTAAAAGCTACTTGAAAAGTTGGCGTTGTTTTATACAGAAGCGATTTGACCCAAATTAATCGAATTGGGTAAACAGCAAATGACTTTCCATCTGAAAAGATAGATTCTATTATGGATACATTTTTTAGATGCTCTTTTCTATTAAAGCTTTGATCAGTCATAGGATGCTATAACGAAAAAACAGTATTCCGATAGGTCGAAATACTATTTTTCAATATTATATAAGTAAGTATTACTAGTTTTTCAACTAAATAATTCTACTTTGAATGTCTATCATCTGAAACTGTTAATTTCCAGCGACCTTTAGCTCGTCTTCTAGCTAAAACTTTTCTTCCACTTTTAGAGCTCATTCTTTCACGGAATCCATGTTTGTTCACTCTTTTTCTTTTCGAAGGCTGATAAGTTCTTTTCATTTTTCTATTTTTTTATTGCGAAACTGCTGATTTCGCTATATTTTTTTAATCAGGATTGCAAAGGTACATTTTTTTTTGATATCAAACAATGATAAACAAAAAAAACATATTTATACACAATTATTATCTATTCATTGACAATAAAAATTCTTCATTGCTTGTAGTTCCACGCATTCTTGACAATAAAAACTGCATCGCTTCAGTAGGTTTCATATCTGCCAAGTGATTTCTAAGAATAATCATGCGTTGAAGATTTTCTTTATCCATTAATAAATCATCTCTTCTAGTACTAGAAGTAGTCAAATCAATTGCTGGGAAGATTCGTTTGTTAGATAAATTTCTATCCAATTGAAGTTCCATGTTACCAGTACCTTTAAATTCTTCAAAGATTACAGCATCCATTTTAGAACCCGTATCAATCAATGCAGTTGCTAAAATTGTCAATGAACCACCATCTTCAATATTTCTTGCCGCACCAAAGAATTTTTTAGGTTTATGTAGAGCATTTGCTTCCACACCACCAGAAAGTACTTTCCCACTTGCAGGAGCTACAGTATTGTAGGCTCTAGCCAATCTAGTAATAGAATCCAAAAGGATACACACATCATGACCTGATTCAACCAATCTTTTCGCTTTTTCCAAAACTATACCAGCGACTCTAACATGATTTTCTGGATGTTCATCAAAGGTAGAAGCAATTACTTCCGCTTTTACACTTCGTTTCATATCTGTAACTTCTTCTGGTCTTTCATCAATTAAAAGTACCAACAAATAAGTTTCTGGATGATTTCGTGCTATGGCATTTGCTACATCTTTTAATAAAAACGTCTTACCTGTTTTAGGTTGTGCTACAATCAAACCTCTTTGTCCTTTTCCTATTGGAGTGAACAAATCAATTATTCTTGCTGCATTAACCGAAGTTCCTGAAGATGTTGTTAAATCAAATTTTTCGTCTGGGAATAAAGGCGTTAAATAATCAAAAGGAATTCTTTCTTTCAATGTTGTAGTTTCCAAACCATTAATTTTAGAAACTTTCAACAATGCAAAATACTTCTCACCTTCTTTTGGTGGACGTATTGGCCCTTCAATAGTATCTCCCGTTTTCAAACCAAATAATTTGATTTGTGAAGGAGAAACATATATATCGTCAGGTGAAGTTAAATAATTATAATCTGATGATCTTAAAAAGCCAAAACCATCTGCCATCATTTCCAAGACTCCTTCACCTTCAATAATACCCACTAACTCATCGTTATTATTTTTCTTAGGTTTGTTTCTATTATTGTTATTATTAGAACGCTGATTTCTATCGTTTCTATTCCTAGGATTAGGCTTATTTTGTTTTTGTGTGGTTTGATTGTCTTTTGACTCTTTAGCTTTTTCAACGACAACTTCATTTTCATCTTTGGATTCAACTTCAACTTCAACTTTCTTTTCTGTTATTTTTGAAGGAGTAGTCACTTTTGATGGCTCATCTGTTGCGTTTTCATCTTTTGGAACACGCTTTCTTGGTTTACGTGCTCTAGGCTTTGTCTCTTTCTTAACTTGTGAAACTTCTTTACGCTTTTCTTTTTTAGGAGCAGCTTTCTCACTATCTGCAGAAAGCGCCTGCTCATCAAGAATTTTATAAATTAATTCTTGTTTATTGAGTTTCTTATAGGCTTTCAGCCCAATTTCATCAGCTAAGTCCTTTAATTCAGGAACCAACATGTCATTTAATTGCAAAATATCGTACATCTAAGACAAAATTTTAATATATATAATAATATAATAGAGTTAATAAAGATTATTTTTTGTAAATATCCATTCCGAGCGAAAAAATGTATTAATTAATTTACATTAGGAAAGGTGAAAATTTGACTAAAAGCATCAAATATATCGAAGTGTTAAATTCTGTGTCGCAAAAATACATTATTTTTTTAAAAACTAAACTATCTTTGCAAAAAAAAAATCCTTTTCTTTATTTTACCGTTATAAATAATAAAAGTTACAAGTATATGTTAGAAGTAAATTACATCAAAGAGAACAAAAATGCAGTTTTGAAAAGTTTAAAGAAAAAGAACTTTCCTGCAGAAGAATTTGATATTCTAGACAGAATAATAGATTTAGATAATAGAAGAAAAAAGGCGCAAGCGTCCCTTGATGTGATATTAGGGCAAATTAAATCAATTTCAAATGAGGTTGGAACACTTTTTAAATCTGGTAAAGGAGCTGAGGCTAATGAGTTAAAAGAAAAGGTGAAAGGTTTGAAAGAAAGTAGTTCGTCCTTACAAGATGAACAAAAGCAAGTTAAGACCGAATTAGAAGACCTTTTGTTACAAGTACCTAATATTACAAATGAAATTGTACCTGAAGGAAATTCTGAAGATGACAATATTGTATCAAAAGACTGGGACGGAGATTTGCCTGACTTAGGTGAGAATGCTATTCCTCATTGGGAATTAGCTAAAAAATATAATATTTTCGATTTGGAATTGGGAGTAAAACTGACGGGAGCTGGTTTTCCAGTTTATATTGGCAAAGGGGCGAAACTACAAAGAGCTTTAATCAACTTCTTTTTAGACGAAGGCGAAAAGGCAGGATATACAGAATATGAAGTACCCATTTTGGTTAATGCGGATTCTGCCCGAGGAACCGGAGCACTTCCAGACAAGGAAGGTCAAATGTACCATGTAGTCAAAGATGAATTTTATTTGATACCTACAGCAGAAGTACCATTAACTAATATTTATAGAGATGTAATATTAAAAGAAAATGATTTCCCTATTTTATTAACTGGATTTACACCATGTTTTAGACGTGAAGCAGGGTCTTATGGTGCACATGTTAGAGGATTAAATAGATTGCATCAGTTTGACAAAGTGGAAATCGTACAAATCCAACATCCTGATAAATCTTATGAAACTTTAGATAAAATGGTTGCTTATGTACAAACTTTACTAGAAAAGTTGGAACTGCCATTTAGAATACTAACACTTTGTGGTGGTGATACAAGTTTTGCATCTGCATTAACTTATGATTTTGAAGTATTTTCTGCGGCACAAAAGAGATGGCTAGAAGTTAGTTCTGTTTCAAATTTTGAATCTTTTCAGAGCAACAGATTGAAATTAAGATTTAAGGATAAGAATGGTAAAACTAGATTAGCTCATACTTTAAATGGAAGTGCAATGGCTTTGCCGAGAATTGTAGCCGCACTTTTAGAGAACAACCAAACCGAAAACGGAATTAAAATTCCAAAAGCACTACAACCTTATTTGGATTTTGATATACTAGATTAAAAGTGACGATATATAGGTTATTCAGTCTAAAAAGTAAAATTTAGAATATTATGATGTTTGGAAATTCAGATTATATGGTATATATGGTAATTGGGGGAATTCTCTCTTTTATCGGAATGTACGTAAGCAATAAACTTAAAAGCAAATTCACAAAATATAGCCAAATCGGTATCCGAAGCAATTTATCTGGAAAGGAAGTTGCTGAAAAGATGCTAAATTATTATGGAATTCATGATGTAAAAGTAGTTGCAGCTAAAGGAATGCTGACAGACCATTATAATCCTTTGACAAAAACTATAGCCTTGAGTGAACCCGTTTATGGAGCACGAAGTATCTCCGCTGCGGCTGTGGCTGCCCACGAATGTGGTCATGCAGTCCAACATGATACATCATATGCTATGTTAAAATTGAGATCTGCTATTGTACCAGTAGTAAAGGTAGCTTCAATGGGGCAACAATTTTTATTGATTGGTGCTTTTATGTTATTAAATTCATTTCCACAATTGATGTTGATTACTATCGTAGCATTTTTAGTGACTACAATATTTAGTTTGGTCACTTTACCCGTAGAATTTGATGCCAGTAATAGGGCATTGGCATGGCTAGAAGACTCTAATGTATTGCAAGGAGAAGAGCAAGCTGGAGCGAAAGATGCTCTTCATTGGGCTGCAATGACCTATGTTTCTGCCGCTTTGTCATCACTTGTAATGGTGATGTATTTGATTTTTAAGTATATGAATGCATCGCAAAGATAAAAAGAACAATTTTGTAATCATAATGCTCTGTTAGAAGTTAAACTGTAAATTTATGGAAGTCCATAATAAAACACCATTGTTGAATTATTATCGAAGCACTCAAATTCGCATAAAATTATCAATAAAAAACATTTTCACGAAATGCTAATATTTCTTCAATAAATTCACGATTATTACTCAAACGTGGCACTTTGTTTTGTCCCCCAAATTTACCTTTTGAACGAAGCCAATTTTGAAAAGTATTTTCAGGTAGCCTATTGATAGTTAAATTTTGAAGCGCCATATCATTGGTTCGTTTTGCATCATAGTCTGAATTGATTAAACGTAAATTTTTGTCTAGAATTTTTTCAAAAAGCACCAAATCAGAAGGAGGAATTCTAAATTCAATAAGCCATTGATGACCTGGTTTTATATTTTTCGAAAAATAAATAGGTCCTACCGTATAGTCATTGACTTGAGCTCCTAGAATTTGGCAAGTTTTTGAAAGCGCTTCATCAGAATTCGCAACAATAACTTCTTCTCCAAAAACATTTATAAATTGAGAGACACGCCCTGTAATTTTTATTTTATAAGGCAACCTACTTGTAAACATGACAGTATCGCTAATTCGATATCGCCATAATCCTGCGTTTGTAGAAATAACCAGTGCATATTCTTCGCCCAATTCAACATCTTTTAGACCAATGGTTTCTGGGTTCTTTGAATTCCAATCTACCTTTGGAATAAATTCATAGAAAATACCATTATCCAAAAGCAAAAGCATATCGTCTTGATCCCAATCGTGTTGTATCCCTAGAAATCCTTCAGAAGCATTATAAATTTCAACATAATTTATATCATCCGAAGGGAATAATTCTCTAAATCGATTTTTATAAGGCTCAAAACTCACTCCTCCATGCGTATAGACTTGAAAATCTGGCCACACCTCAAGCATGTTTGATTTTCCCGTTATTTCCAAGATTCGTTCAAGAAGTACAATTGACCAAGTAGGAACTCCACCAATCATAACTACATCTAGTTCTTGACTCAATTGATGTGCAATGGCCTCAATTTTTTTCTCCCAATCAGGAATCAAAGCCGTTTTAATATCTGGCGTATAATACTGCCTACCAATGGCTGGCATATACTGAATAATTATCGATGAAATATCACCCACAAGTGTTTTAGGATATTGATCAAAAGTATCTAAAGATCCGCCCATAATCAGCGATTTCTTTTCAAATTGTAATGCATTAGGAAGATTATTGTAAATGATTGCCATCGTATCCCAAGAACCTTTAATGTGGCAAGTTTTTAGATTTTCAGTAGTGACAGGAATATATTTACTTCTTCCCGTTGTTGTTCCAGAAGATTTAGAAAACCATTTTACTTGCCCGCTCCACAAAACATCTTTTTCCCCATGCATCATTCGATCAATAAAAGGAAAAAGGTCTTTATAATCTTGAACGGGGAAAGCATTTCGATAATCTTCTAAAGTTTTTATAGATTTATAGCTATGTTTTCTGCCCCATTCCGTATGCTTCGATGCATTTAAAAGATGAGTAAACCATTGTTTTTGAGTTTGATAGGGGTGAATCATAAAACGACGAATCCCCTTGTATCTCTGTTTGAGATACCATCTGATAGCTTTATTCCCTTGTTTTCTCAAATTCATTTATCAAGGTTTATGATATGAATTTAATGAAAAAAAATGAGAAAATAATAATTAAAGGGTTATTTCTGTTGAATTGTTGAATTAAAAACTTACAACTGTACCTTCACCAATTTCAATATTTTTCTATCCAAACTTGGAATAATAATTTCAGAACTACCCGTTTGAATAGATTCATTTACTAGGAGTCTCAATTTGTGATATTTTGTATTCAAAAGACTATTTCGTTTGGCATTTCCTAAAATATCAATTTGATAATCACTGACAGTTGTTTCCGTTTTAATTTCATCATTAAAAATTATCCTCAATTCAGAAGGAGTTTTAGCAAGGAAAAAGGAAGAATAAACACCGCCATCATTATAAGAATATTGTTTTTTATGAATAATTTTTTTCCAATGAATTTCGCCTGAAGGATGAAAAGATGTGATAAATAGGTCAATATTTGAGAAATCATTGCTTTTTAAAATAAATTCAGGTTGATTGGTTGTTTGACCGTTGTAATGACTATTATTCATGATTCTTTCACAAATCATTATGACTCCCCCATCTTTTCGCGATATCAATTCTTTGACATAAGAATCTGCAATTCGTTGACGGATAAATCGTTTTTTATTAAGATATTCTTTAACGAAACCAATATCAAATTCATGAAAAGTGATTTCACTTTTACCAGTATCGTTGATTTTCAAAAAGAAACTTCCATTGGCATAAGATTGGCTTTTCTCAGAAAAAAGACCTGCCCCTATTAATTGTTGATTGAGATTATCATATTTGAAATTGATATCATAGGTCTGTTTTCCATTCATAGAAACCGAAAATGGCTGCGGCAATTGATCATTGACTATTTTATAGACATTATATATATGGTCTTTTTTTCTAGATTTTCTATTATTATCGCTTTGAATAAAATAAACGATACCATTATTCGTCACTTCAAAAAAGAAAGGATTATTTCCAAATTTTTTCCGTATTCCAGAGAATTTATTTATCCATGAAAGCTGGAAGTTTTTTAAATCTATGAGAAATCCTTGAATTCCCATCGACCCACCTATTTCGGTGAAAAAGAAGGCATAATTTTTATTTTCAGATAAAACGTATTCCGTACCATTCAGATAGTTGGACTGACCAGAAATATGTACACTAATAGAGTCTAAAACTTTAGCCTTAGCATTAAATTTGAATATTCTAAGATTATTTTTTTTCTTAATTTTCTCTTTTGATAAGGCTAAAGTTTTAGACTCTATTAGTGTACATATTTCTGGTCAGTACAACTATCTGAATGGTACGGAATACGTTTTATCTGAAAATAAAAATTATGCCTTCTTTTTCACCGAAATAGGTGGGTCGATGGGAATTCAAGGATTTCTCATAGATTTAAAAAACTT
>CAMZLN010000118.1 GCA_947311465.1 uncultured Saprospiraceae bacterium | reverse complement strand
CTTGGTTTGATGAAAATGATTTCGCTTCGACACAATCTATTTCTTATAAAAGTAGAGATGGTGTAACAATTCATGGATATTTAACTTTACCAAAAGGAGTAGATCATAAAAATCTACCTATTGTTGTAAATCCTCATGGAGGACCTTGGGCAAGAGATAATTGGGGATTTAACCCTGAAATTCAGTTATTGGCAAGTAGAGGATACGGTGTAATACAAATGAACTTTAGAGGAAGTACTGGATATGGACGAGATTTTTGGGAAAAAAGTTTTAAGCAATGGGGAAAGACGATGCAAAACGATATTACAGATGGGGTAGAATGGTTGATTGAAAAAGGAATAGCAGATCCAGATCGCATTGCAATTTATGGTGCGAGTTATGGAGGGTATGCGACACTTGCAGGGGTTACATTTACACCTGACTTGTATGCATGTGCGGTTGATTATGTAGGTGTGTCAAACCTTTTTACATTTTTGAATACCATACCACCATATTGGAAACCTTATTTGAAGATGATGCATGAAATGGTGGGAGATCCAGAAACAGATAAAGAAATATTGACATCGGGATCACCTGCATTGCATGTTGATAAAATAAAGACGCCATTATTTGTTGTACAAGGAGCAAATGATCCAAGAGTGAATATTGATGAAGCAGATCAAATAGTTCGATCTCTAAGAGAGAGAAATGTCGATGTTCCATACATGGTAAAATACAATGAGGGACATGGATTTCATAATGAAGAAAATCGTTATGAATTTTACAAGGCGTTTATTGGCTTTTTAAATACCTATATGAAGTAATAAAATTGTTTTATAAATAGAGATTTCTAAATGTTAAGGAGTCTCTATTTTTATGAATTGTTAAAAAAAGGCTCTATTTTTACGAAAAATATAAAATTATGATACAAAAAGCAATTACTCTAATTCTAAGTTTATTCGTATTGATGTCACCGATAATTGCACAACATGCACCATGTGGATATGATATAATTTTGAAAAATATAGGTAAGGATAAAGAATATTCAGAAGATGTCAGAAATGTTTTTGACAACGCCGTAAATGATAAAAGTATTGACAGATTCGAAGAAATATATGTAATTCCCATTACTTTTCATGTAGTATGGAAAGACACTATTGAAAATATTGATGATAGTTTGATTTTACAACAAATAGAAGTTTTGAATGAAAATTATCGTAGATTAAATGCTAACGCAGATGAAATTCGAGATGAATTCATGGATATCGTTGGAGATGCGAATATTGAATTTGAATTATCTGAAATTATAAGAGTGCATACAGACACTACTTTTGAAGTTGATTTATTTGGAGGTCTTATTGACTACGTTAAACATACCAACGATGGTGGAAGTGATGCTATTGATGTTGAAACCAATTTGAACGTATGGGTGTGTGATATTAAAAAATTCAGTATATTTGGACAAGAAGGAAAATTGTTGGGATATTCTTATCCACCAACGGGATTGTCACATTGGCCGCCAGACTT
Source organism: uncultured Saprospiraceae bacterium (assembly GCA_947311465.1). GTDB lineage: Bacteria > Bacteroidota > Bacteroidia > Chitinophagales > Saprospiraceae > CAMZLN01. Next base: position 1,251 of record CAMZLN010000118.1, on the reverse strand, counting down.
TTTTGCGCCTTCTCCAGAATTAGATGGAGTAGTAATGGACTTTAGGGTAATAGGAAGAAATAATCCAAATATTATTGAAATTCCAGGATTACCAGAACCTTTGCAAACAGAGGGTCGTACTTTGGTACATGAAGTGGGACATTACTTAGGGCTTCGCCATACTTGGGGTGATGCACAATTCGGTGAAGATGGATGTACGTTGGATGATGGAGTAGATGATACGCCCAACTGCTATGGTTCTTCAAACTTCGATTGTCTCCAGTCAAAAAATTCATGCGATCAAAACCAAGAAGGAGATTTGCCAGATATGATTGAAAATTTCATGGACTATTCCACAGAAGCATGTATGAATAGTTTTACAAATGGTCAGATTGGTATCATGCGAAGTGTTCTTCGAAATGTAAGATGTAAGTTGGTAGGTGATTGTTTGGAAGTTTCAAATTCTGATATCCAGAGAAATGATGTTCAACTATTTCCGAATCCAGCAAGTGATATCGTTACCATCCAAGGAGATTTTGATGAATCAACGGCTATTACAATTTATAATTCATTGGGCATTGTAATTCGAAAAGAAAATCAGATTGATGGAAATACAATCAATGTTTCTGATTTATCAAGGGGATTATACTTTTTTGAAATAGGAATTGGTGAGCAGCAAGTTGTAAAGAAGATGGTATTGAGATAATAATTTAATTTTATTTGAGAGAAATTATTAATCCTATAAGAAGGGGGAAGATAGAATGAAAATAAGATTTATTGGATAAAAAACAATTTAAATATATGGTTGCAGATTATAGGATATCACACCTTTTGTAATTCTGCTTCCATAAAACCTGTATCTTTCAACCCATTTATAAAGTACATCTCAATCAAGCCTCTATTTTTTATTTCAAATTCTCCTCTATAAGTGGCAATGACATCTTGCCGAATCAAGTCATAGGTTGTAGCTGACACATTTATTTTTCCAACTTCCCCTGCGGTTTCCATTCTCGAAGCAATATTTACAGTATCGCCCCAAATATCATAAGCAAACTTTTTAGATCCTACAACACCCGCTACAATAGGACCTGTATGAATACCGATTCTTGCGTCGAAATATGGCAATCCTTTTTCTGCTCTTTCATAAGCTAAAGCAGTTAAAAATATTTGCATATCCAATGCTGCTTTTGTGATATTCATTACGTCTTTGAGAGGATTTTCTGATCCTAATCCACCCGCACACATATATGCATCACCAATTGTTTTTATTTT
>CAMZLN010000117.1 GCA_947311465.1 uncultured Saprospiraceae bacterium | reverse complement strand
GTAGTGGCGGATTGATTACCGATGAAATTGATTTGAATGGATATCCTAGTGGGATTTACTATTGGGAGTATTATTCGGAAAGTGGGAAGTTGATAACGGGAAAGGTTTTGAAATGATGGGTTAGTTGTTGTTTTTAGAAGGATCCTGAATATGATAATGAATCTATTTTAAATGACATCTGGTTTACAAAAGATGGATTATTTAAAATTAGAATGTAAATTTTTTGTAATTTAGATTTATGAAGAAGAATCTTGAAGTAATAATGTTTATTGGATTATTGATTGTTTCGTTGAAGAGCAACGCTCAAAAGTACGACTACAACTGGCTATTCGGTTACGGAGTAAACACCCAAATCCCTATAGATGGTCTTCGTATGGATTTTAATAAAAAGCCAGTACTTGTAGAAACTTATCAAAAAAAATGGATATGTCAAAAACTACAGTTACAATGTCAGATTCGAAAGGTAAGTTATTATTTTATACCAATGGTTGTGAAGTTTATAACGCAGAAAATGAGTTGATGGAGAATGGAGCTGAAATTGGTTTAGGAGGAGCCTATGATATTTTTTGTCGAGGAAGTGAGACTGCATATCGAAGAGAACAATATATGATTGTATTACCCTATGATAATGGAGATAGTTTATTTTATTTAATCCAGCAGAGAGAATTTGATTATCAAAATAATCTTGATATTCGGCGAACGGGAGCTGACGCATTACAATATTCTATAATAGATATGCGTAAAAATGGAGGGAAAGGAAAAATAATTCAAAAAAATCATGTTTTTTATAAATCTGATACCCTTCAGCTGACAGGTTTGACAGCAGTGAAACAAAATGAAACAGATTGGTGGATTATTGTTTCAAATATTAAGAATGAGAAATTGATTTTTAGATTTACGAATGGAGGGGTTGTTTTCAATAAGGTTCAATCAATTGGTGTTGTTCCCTATGATTTTACAATTCATCAATCCGTTTTTTCTCCACAAGGAGATAAATATGCAATTTATGATTCAAAAGCAGGATTACGTATCTTCGATTTCAATCGAAACACGGGAGAACTCAGCAACTTTACCCATATCCCACCCATAGACGACACATTCGCATGGGGCGGCTGCGCCTTTTCCCCCAATGGAAAGTTGATCTATATTTCCCATCACTATAAATGTTTTCAATATAACCTAGAAGTAGAAGATATTGCAGCATCTGTGAAGTTGGTAGGGCAATGGGATGGATATTTGAATGAAGAAAGATATACACCATCCTTTGGACAAATGCAATTGGCTCCAGATTGTAGAATATATATAAGTGTAGCAGGTGGACGAGATGATTGGCATATCATCCACAATCCCAACGAAATAGGTTTGGCATGTAATCTAGAAATGCATATCCCTTTACCCTGGGTCAATGGTGGTGCAGTAGGGAATTTTCCAAACTATCGCCTTGGCAATGAACCCGTGTGTGATTCCACTTTGATAGGACTTTCAGGATTTGTACCCCCGGATCTACCTGACAGAAGAGTAAGTGTAACATCTAAACCCAATGAATGGAAAATAAATATGTATTTGCCCGATAGAGAAAAGGGGAGTTGGATATTAAAAGATATGTATGGTCATATTGTAGAAGAAAAGAAAGTAAAAAGTAGTGGCGGATTGATTACCGATGAAATTGATTTGAATGGATATCCTAGTGGGATTTACTATTGGGAGTATTATTCGGAAAGTGGGAAGTTGATAACGGGAAAGGTTTTGAAATGATGGGTTAGTTGTTAATTCTAGTGAGAATTAAAAACAAATGACTTTAGAATGATGAAAGTGATATTTATTTGAGAATTTTTTCGGTATGTTGAGATTGATTTGCCAAAAATAAAAAAAATAAAATGAAGAAATTATTATTGATTACAGTCGTACTATTACAAGTCATATCTGTGTTTGCACAAAAACACGATTATCATTGGATAAATGGAGAATGGTATGAACGGAATTTCGATGATTATAGAAAATCTTGGAATATCAACCATTTAGATTTTAACGATAAACCAATTGTATTTAAATCAAGCCAAGAAATATTCTTTTATCAGGGGATAACCAATGCTTCTATGTGCGATGCAGCGGGTAATTTTTTGTTTTTTACTAATGGATGTTTGATTAAAAATAAGATGTTGGACACCATGAAAAACAGTGTAGGTTTGAATCCAGGATTATATTCGGACCATAATTGCATTAAATATTGGGGTTATGATATTCATCAAGGAGTGGTGATTTTGCCAATGCCAGAAAATAATTATAATTACTATTTGATTTCTCAACGCAAAGATATTTGGAGAGATGAAAATGAACAGATCGACAGAGGTGTCAATGCCTTATTATACGCAAAAGTAGATATGTCAAAAGATGGTGGATTGGGAGAAGTAGTTGAAAAAAATAAGTTTATCATAAAAGATGAAAAACTTGATCAAGGGTTTTTGACCGCAGTAAAACATGCCAATAATCAAGACTGGTGGGTGTTGGTTTCTGCAAAGGATAAGAATGTGTTTTATAGAAGTTTATTGACTAAGAATGGATTTGAACGAACGGAAAGTCAAGACATTGGTGAAGCGATGTGCCCACTTGCAAAAGGCACAGGGCAAGCCTGTTTTTCCCCAGATGGTACAAAATATGCACGATTTACACCGCAATGTGGTTTGCAACTCTTTGATTTCGATCGATCAACGGGTCTATTATCCAATCCAAGAAATATGGAAAACCCCAATAAAGATTACCATATTTATGGTGGAGTAGCCTTTTCTCCAAACGGGCGATTTTTATATTTTTCACATTTTGATAAAATTTATCAAATTGACTTAGATGAAAATACATTAGAAGAAGGATTAGTTGAAGTTGCTACTTGGGATGGGACATTATTTAATGATTATTTTCCTACCGCCTTTCATTTGATGCAATTGGCTCCAGATTGTAGAATTCATATCAACATGCCAGGATATGGAAAGCATTGGCATATTATAGAACATCCTGATGAAAAAGGAATTGCTTGTGATGTGACCCAACATATAGAATTGCCCAATACAAATCGTGGAAACATGCCAACGTTTCCTAACTACAGATTGGGAACTGGAGATGTCTGCGATAAAAATATTGTGAAGACTCAAAATGTTTTTCAATCGAATTCCAACGATGTGGGGATTCATCCAAATCCAACATCTGAAACCATTCATATTCAATCTAGTCGAAAAATTGATAACATACTGGTGATTAATTCAATCGGACAATTGGTGCTTGAAAGCAAGAGTACGGATATGGATATATCAAGTTTACCTTCGGGAATTTATTTTTTTGAAATTAAGTTTGATTTTGGATCTGTAGTGAAGAAGGTTGTTAAAGAATGAAAATCATTATTTAGAGGTTAGATGGAAGTTTGCAATTTTTAATTTTGATAAGTTTCCGTCCAGGGCAATAAATATGACTTTGTGTTCTTTGTGTTCTTTGTGGTGAAAATGATTATAAGATGAGTCAGTCGCAGCTTCGCCTGCTCCTTAGATGAAGGATGAGTTGAAGTTTACAAAGAACAGTATCCTATACGGTAGCATGCAAACTGCGCTTCGCTGTTTGGTC
>CAMZLN010000116.1 GCA_947311465.1 uncultured Saprospiraceae bacterium | reverse complement strand
TAAGATTCATTTTAAAAATAATTTTCTTTCTAATATAAAATGCCACGAATGCACGGATGCTTTTCAGATATGTTTGACGAAATGAATTTCATCAGACTGTAAAAGGAACAGAGATTGACAAAATAAATTTCATCTTTCGAATCTCACTAGTTAATTCCACATTCCCAATTCTCAATTCCTAATTCTCCACTACTCCTTCAAATACATTTCTCTAAAGAAAGCATCATATCCATCTAGAGATTTTGCTCTAAGAATTTGGCGGTAACTATTTTGAGTCAAAACGTACATTTTGTATTTTACATCAGTGGTAAGGAATTTATCTCCTTCGTCTTCAGCATCTTTATAATACTTCATTGCATCTTTTGATTTCTTGAACTTACGGATGATAATAATTGGATGATCGGTATCCGTTCCTAAATAAATTGTAGAAACTCGAAGTTTCTTAGATTTAAAGTATTTTCTATTAAAACGAGCGATTTCACTTTTGATATCAGACAATTTCATACTACCTTGATCTTCGATAGGAATGATGATATATTGAATTTTCTTTTCGTCGTAAGTGAATTTCTTTGTATTGTTGTTTGCAGTTGGAGCTTTTATTGATTTATCCCCAAGGAGTCTCAATATTTCTTTAGCTCGTTTTTCTACAGGTGATTTTGGAAATTTCACGATTACATCTTTCAATTCTTTGATATAAGTGTCTTTTCCTTTCATATTACCAAGGGACATTGCTCCTAAAAGGGCAAATTTTCCACGATAGCTGTTTTCTTTACCAAACAACTTATCTGAAATTTTTATTTTCTCATAAGCTTTTTTATAATCATTGCTTTGAATTAACCCATAGGTTTGAATATAAAAATCTTCAAGTTTCTGAGCTTCTTTTTGACTGTCTCCCACAAAATTTGGATCACTCAATACACGTGCGTAGGTGGTCTCAGGATATTTTTTGGTTATTTTATCATAATATTCTTTTGCTTTTGCTCGATTTCCTAAATCCGTATGAGCAAGATACAAATAGTACCAAGCATCTAATTCGTGTTTAGTTGTGGGATATTTTTTGAGTAAATGATCTTCCAATACTTCTACGGTTTTCTCATTTTTTTCCAATCTTTCTCTGAAAAGACGCCCAAGTGCCATGAGAGCATCTTGGATATTCTCTTTGGTTTTAATTTTTTCAGCTTCCGAAGTAGGTACACCTTTTAATAGACGTTGCATATCGCTATCTGAAACATCATTACTGGAGTCGGAATCTTCATTGTCAGCAACATCTTCATTAGATATTCCTGTTTGTTTAGATTTAAGCCGCCAATTGTCTTCAAGTTTACGATCACCCCAAACTTTTTTGAAATCTTTCTTACCTTTCTTGAGTGCTTTGGCATTGTAGGCGAAGAAACTACTTTTTGTAGATGAGAAACTGCTTGGTCTTCTTCCAATTCCTGCGGATTGTAAATTTCTTGAAGCGATTCCCCCTCGATTATTTTGCACTTTCCCTGTTGTGATTTTGTCTTTTGCTGCTGCCTTCGCTTTAGCTTCTTCTTTTTTGAGTTTTTTAACTAAATCTTTTTTCTGGTCTATCGTCATAGTACTTACCATAAGTAGGCTATCGTTTAGTTGAACGATTTCCAGGTTTTTGGCAATATCAGTTAGATTTTCAGCATATCTTTTTACTTCAAAATATCGATCATCAAATTTAGTCATTACAATCATTGTACTATCAAAATATGATTTCGAATCCACATAGTTTTCTGCATTGTATAAAAGATGTGCAAGTCTATAACAAGATTCTGTTCTTTGCGGAACATTATCAGTATTCGCAGCGATTGATTTTTTATAGTAGTCGATAGCAGCAGCATTTTGATTGTCCGCAAGTGCCACTTCCGCTAGAGAAAAATATATTTTGTCTTTATATTCAATGTTTTTGGCATCTTTCAGAAATTTTTCTAATTTTTTAATGGTTGCTGCCTTTGTGAATTTTCCAGTTTTGTAGCCTGTTTCTAGAATATTGAGTTGAGCGCTAAACTCCATTTCATAATTATTGCTATATTTTTTTGATTTATTAAAGAATGCTACAGCATTGGTATTGTCATTTTCTTTTTGATAAATTTGACCAATAATATAAGCGTATCTAGCTTTCTTGTTTTTTTTCTTTTCAAGTTCTATTGCCTTTTGCAAATGCTCTATCGCTTTTGAGAAATTTTTCTGTTTCAAATAAAAGTAGGCAAAAGTAGGAGCAAGTTCTTTTCTTACGTCTTTGAATGTTTTGGGATTATTATCCAAATTCATTAAGATATTCTCTGCGAGATCGAATTTTTCTCTTTCGATATAAGTTTTTGCAAGCCACAATTTGGCATCTTGAAACACAGGTCTTTTATGAAGCAAATCGCCATCATTCACTTTAGGCTTCTTATCTTCTTTCTTGTCTTCCTTTTTTTCTTCTTTAGGTTTTACTATTTCTTGAGCAACCTGTGGAGTTTCTTTTACATCTTCTTTTTTGGATTTTTTCTTTTTCCCTTTTTTTTTTTTTTTTTTTCTTTT
>CAMZLN010000115.1 GCA_947311465.1 uncultured Saprospiraceae bacterium | reverse complement strand
TTTAAATTTTTATCCTTTTTTCATTCCTTTAATTTAGATTCAATTCTTTTAAGAAATTTTATTTAACAATTAAAACAATTTAAATTAAACTCTGAAAAAAGACCTAAACTTGGTAAAAAACGAATCAATAATACTGTTTTATAATGAGTTTTCTATATTTACAGCTTATTTCCTAACGGAGTAAAGTATTTTAATATACCGTTTAAAATTGTTTTTTTACTCAACAGCGGTAGCACTCAACTAATCCCCAACGATGTTGGGGATGACTCACCTGCTCAACTTAAACATAGCTATTTAAACAATCTAAGTATCAATCCTTCTAATGCTAAAAATATTAATGCGGCAATGACAAACCATTTCCAAAGTACCTTTCCACGACTTCTTTCTCCAACCATCGCTTTCAAATCTGTATTTTCGTTGGCATCAAGCAAACTCATTTTTGCTCCCAACTGTTCTTTTATATCATTGGCATTAAAATATTTCAAGTCCGATTCTTTTCTATCATAATTGAATGCAAATTTATTCTGAATTTCTGAATCGCCCAAAATTAAATCATAAAATCCTGCTTCTTTTATTTGATTATTAATTCCAAGGAGCATTTTTGATCCAATATTCTTTTGTTCGGGTATAAATTCATCTTTTTCTCCTTTAAATTTATAAACCAATTCGTTTTCAGATGCTTTATTGGCAATTTCAATTTGTTCATCTTTCCCAATAAAATAAGCTACTTTTTGGTTTTTAGAAGCAAATATTGCCATTTTATACAACATTGGGACGAAAATCTCCCCACTTTGTACTAGGTCATTTTTTTCTTTATCCAAAGGAGCCGCACACAAATACACACGCCCTGCACCTAAAACATATTTTCCGAGATAAGTAGAGCCATCTCTATATTTCAAAATGGGTTCTTCTCCTCTAGATGTAAAATTACTCAAATTAAAATTCCCTTGAGTAACAGGTAATTTCATAGCACGACCATTTCTTTCAAAAACATCATTAAAAACAAACTCTTCTGTATTGACTTTACTCACTTTACGCTCTACCGCTTCAAAACTTTTCAATTCATTAATGGCAATGCTTTCCAAAAATGGATTATAATTATTCACACTCGCATTCGCTGATGGGAAAATCAATAAATTTCCACCATTTTGTACATATTGAGCCAATTCGGATGACAATCCACTAGAAATTGATGCTAAATCATTTAAAATAATCAATTGATAATTTGGAAAAGCAGCGTACTCTATATTTTGACTATTCTCATTTTTAATTTTAAAATAGGGCACTCCTGAAAAAACAGCTTCTAAATACTTATTGGTTTGAGATGAATTAATTATCAAAATATTGATCTCATTCGCTACATTAAAAGTAAAGAAATAGGTGTCATCAAATTGAATGGGGTAATCTGTAATATTCAATTCCCCTTCATGCCATCCTTTTTGTAAAACAGAAATATTCACAGTATCCGTTACCGTTGAATTGGCAGGGATGGAAATAGTACCAACGGGTTTGGTTTGCCTATCGAGTTTCAATGATAAACGAACATTATCAACGCTCTCGTCGGAATAATTTCTCACTTTAACCATCATCGGATTCACTTGATTCATCAATTGAATGGGAGAAACAAACCATGCACTATCGATACTTACATTCTTTTCCTGTACAGATTGCATTGGCAACAAAGACACGTCAATACTTGTATCGACGAAAGCTTCTAAATTGGTAATATTTTTTTGAAAATCCGAAACTACATAAGCAATTTTTTCAGAAGCATTTTGAGCATTTAGCGTTTGTGTTTGTCTATTCAACACTTGGCTCAAATTTCTTACAGACGGAGTTGGTTTTATTTCATCAATCAAACTAATTGCGTCTTCCTGACTCAATAATCGTTGGTGTCTTCCTTCAAAATCATTGGTCAATATTTGAAAATGATCTTCTACACCGTAGGCAGAGATAATGTTTCTTGCATTTGATTTAGCTTTTTCCAACAACGGGACATCACTCGACAAGGCATTCATACTAAATGAATTATCAACAAAAACACTGATATTTTTCTCTCCTTTTTTGACTTGAGCATCCTTTACAGGAATAAAAGGTTGTGCAAAAGCAAAGACCAAAGCCGCAATCGCAAGCAAACGCATCAAAAGCACTAAAAAATTCTTTAGTTTTTGCCTAGAATTGGTTTCTTCTTTGACTTCTTTAAGAAATTTGACATTTGTGAAATACACCGTTTTAAATCTTCTAAAATAGAATAGGTGAATGATGATTGGCAGTGCCAAAATACCAAGTGCGTAGAGAAATGAAGGATATATAAATTGCATATATTACAAAAGTAGTATTAAATTATGGTTTCGTGTTATTGAATACCTAACTAATACGTTTTTTTATTGGAATTGTTTTTTGAAAGGGGATATTTTGAATTATCAAGTCATTTTCTGTTTTGGCTCCACCGTGATTTCAGACCCTTCAGCCAACATAACCGAACTAGGCTCAAGTTGATTCATAAAAGCAAAATCTAGTTTTTTAAGAATATTCAAATCTTCATCTACAAAACCTGCATCTCGTAAAGCTTTGTTTAGGTTTTGTTTATTTATATTTGAAGGTTCTAACATAAATCCATGTCACCAGTTGTTCGATTGTATCCATGGACAATTACAGCATAACCACCAACTAATAAAAAAAGAACATTATTTTTTATTAGTTTTTCTAAAATAATTGGATGATCTTCAAAAAAAATATTCATGATCGTTATTCGTAATTCAAAATTCCCAATTCCCATTGGACACAAAGTTTCACAGAGTTAAAAAGAGTTGCACAGAGCTGATATTTCTTAAAAAATGAGATTTACTCAAATGAGAAAAATCTTGATTAGAAGAAAATTAACAATTAATAATTGACAATTAACAATTAAAAAATTCAATCTTTGCAAAAAAGAAAAAATGATCAACAAGATTCGGAAAGAAATAGGGGACGCAAAGCTTATTGCCGTATCAAAAACACGAACGAATGAGCAGATTTTAGCACTTTATAACCAAAATCAAAGAGCATTTGGAGAAAATCGAGTGCAAGAATTAGCGAGCAAATACGATAGTCTCCCAAAGGATATTGAATGGCATTTAATTGGGCAATTGCAAACCAATAAGGTGAAATATATCGCTGAATTTGTGCAGCTAATCCATTCGGTTGATAGCTTTAAATTATTGAAAGAAATAAATAAACAAGCATCAAAATATAATCGAACAATTGATGTCTTATTCCAAATAAAAATTGCCAAAGAAAGTACAAAAACAGGGATGACTTTTGATGATGCGAAATTTATTTTAAATAGTGATGAATATCAAAAACTAAATCATATTCGAGTCGTTGGGATTATGGGTATGGCTACTTTTACCCAAGATGAAAATCAAATTTTAAATGAATTTCAACAAATTAAGGATTACTTTGATGATTTGAGATCTGCCTTTTTCAAAAATGATGATGCTTTTAAAGAAATTTCGATGGGTATGTCGGGAGATTATCATTTGGCGATTCGGAAGGGGGCTACTATGGTGAGGGTTGGTAGTTTGTTGTTTTAATTACATCCTTTAAAAATTACTTTTTTGAAAATAGTATCTAGACGAAAACTCTACAAAGTAAAAATAATTCTTTTTGTAAAAAAATGAGTCTTAGGAACTGTGAAAAAATACTAAACAAATTCCATATTTTACATCAAAAAAAAATGAAAATCATCTCTACAAACATCGCCAATCCGACTACTATCATTTGGAATGGCAAAGAAGTACAAACCGGTATCTATAAAAATCCAGTTCCAACATCACTATTCCTTGGCAAAACAGGAATCCCTGGCGATACCGTCATGGATAAAAGAGTACATGGTGGAGCGCTCAAAGCCGTTTATATTTATGGTGAGAATCGCTATCCCTTTTGGCAAAAAAAATATCCAAATTTGGATTGGCAACATGGTTTTCTTGGTGAAAATCTCACTTTTGATGTTTTTGATGAATCTAAAATCAAGATTGGTGATATATTTCAAATGGGTAATGCTAAAGTTCAGATTACGCAACCTAGAAAACCTTGTTTTAAATTAGGCATACGGTTCAATACTCAACAAGCATTAAAGGATTTTATAAACGAACCTTATCCTGGGGGCTATTTGCAGGTTCTGGAAGAAGGTGAAGTGCGAGTTGGTGATGAAGTTGTTCTTTTGGATTCTGATTCTGATCAAATGTCGCTCTCTGATGTTTATTATTTAATTTATCATAAGGATGGTGATATTAAAATGGCTGAGAAGGCTTTGGAATTGGATATTCTTCCTGAAAACTGTAAAAAGAATATTCGGAGGAATTATTTTTAGGGGCAGTTTCAATGATTGAATTATTGAATTATTGAATGCAATTCTTACTTGTGTCTAATGTGAAAATGTCAAATTTTAGACGTGATTTCTAAGGGACTATTGAGTAATTATAACTATCTTTTTTAACGGATTGAAATCCGTTGTCCGCTCCACTGACATGTTTCATGTTATCTAAAGACTGCTAGAGTTAATTTGGTGAGAATTTTTCACATCAATATAGCGATCTTTTTTAACGGATTGAAATCCGTTGTCCACTCCGCTAACATGTTTCAGTTATCAAAAGATAGTTAGTTAGAATTAATTTGTTAAGAATTTTTTATCTGAGTAAAATAAATCACCAAACAAGTAACTCTTTTTGTTCCTAATAAATATTTCCCAATAAAAATCCATATCTTCCACTCAAATTCAAAACCTACGCTTATCATGAAAAAAACGCTTAAATTAATTGGACTACTTCTTTTGATTGGAATCATTTATCTAGTAGCGACCAACTATCGAAAAACGAATATCATCACTGGATATAGTTCTAAATTCTTAGCATCTACCTATTTTATGACGGGTAGGTCACAAGATTTGACAGAAAAAAATGATTTGGATTTCTCCCCAATCAATTTGGCTTCTTCGACCATTGATCCAGAAAATAAATCCGTCGTTTCGAAGGTTTTTGGGCTAGGGAAAAGAACCGCAATCTATCATGATGGATTGGGTGCAACTCTAGTTAATGATGACTATGATCCGAATTTGAAGGTATTGTATCCCCATAGAACGAAGGCAAACTCCAACATCCCCTACCCTTTTGGAACTGCATCTCAATCAGATACAATTTTTAAAAACATCAACTATAAAACACTGCATAATGCCGTTGAAAGTGTATTCGATAATGGAGATGGAACACGTTCTGTTGTTGTCCTTTATAAGGATCAAATCATTGCAGAAAAATATGCCGATGGTTTTGATAAAAATTCAATTCTGATTGGTTGGTCCATGACGAAAAGTATTACAAGTACTTTATTTGGAATCCTTCAAAAACAAGGAAAGATTGATATTTACAAAGATCACGTTTTTCCTGAATGGGATGATGATGAACGTTCAAAAATCACACTAAATGATCTATTGCACATGAAAAGTGGCTTGGCTTGGGAAGAAGACTATTCAAAAATTTCCGATGTGACCAAAATGCTTTTTCTAGATGGAGATATGTCGAAATCCCAATTGATAAAACCTGCAAAATATCCACCCAATACCCATTGGAATTACTCTTCAGGAACTACAAATTTGCTTTCTGGATATCTCAGAAAGCAATTTGATTCTCAACAAGAATATCTTGATTTTTGGTACGAAGCGCTTATTGATAAAATTGGTATGAATTCAATGATTATCGAAACGGATCAATCGGGACACTTTGTAGGATCGTCATTTGGTTGGGCAACAACAAGAGATTGGGCTAAATTCGGTTTGTTATATTTGCATCAAGGCAATTGGAATGGTGAGCAATTAATAGATACCAGTTGGGTAAATTATTCGGCTAAAGTGGTGGATGGTTCTGATGGAAAATATGGGGGTCATTTTTGGCTCAATGCAGGTGGATATCTGCCCGATGTTCCCAAAAATGTTTACAGTGCCAATGGATTTCAAAATCAAAGAGTTTACATCATTCCAGATTCTGATTTAGTGGTCGTTAGATTGGGTTTGGAAGCAAAAAATTCAAAAAAAATGTTGAATGACTTAGTGAGTGGTGTCATAAAATCTATCCAATAAACTTGATAAAAAAAGAATTTTCTATTAAAAATATCCCTTTTACTTCTCAATTGCTACCGTTAAATAAAAAGCTTTGCAGAAATCATGTATATTTGGTACTTCTCTTTATTTTGTGCCTAATTTAGTGTCAGGATGAAAACTCATCAAAATTAAAATATGAGTTTCCAGCGACTGGATAAGGAATTTCAAACAAAACAAATTACAATTCCTTGAAAAATTCCCATCAAAAAAAAGTAAACCGATTGGGAGCAAACAAAAGAGAAACACTAGTTACACACAATGTCAAAAAATTATCCTTTTTATAAACAGTTAGACGCAATAGATTGCGGAGTTTCGTGCTTACGGATGATTGCAAAATATTATGACCGATATTTTTCAATTGAAACGTTGCGTGAACTTGCCTATACAGATAAAGAAGGTGTTTCCTTGCTTGGAATTAGTGATGCTGCCGAACAAATTGGATTCAAAACTCTTGGAGCAAAAATAGATTTTCAAAAACTTGAAAACAAAGTCCCACTACCTGCTATCGCTTATTGGGAACAAAGTCATTTTGTGGTAGTGTATAAAGTTACTCCTACAACCGTCACCATTGGAGATCCTAAAATTGGAATCCGCACCATTTCAAAAACAGAATTCTTGAATGGATGGGAAAGCGATATTGTCAAAGGGGTTGGTCATGGTATTGTGCTCCTTTTAGAAACTACACCTGACTTCTTAGCAATAGATAGTGACAAAGTAGAAAAAAATGGATTTGGATATCTTCTTTTTTATATAAAAAAATACAAAAAACTGCTCTTTCAATTATTTTTAGGGCTTTTTATTGGGAGTATTATCCAACTTTTATTCCCATTTTTATTGAAAGAAATTGTAGATCGTGGAATTCTAAATGGAGATTATTCATTTATTGCGATTGTAATTGGAATTCAATTTTTCTTTGTAGTCGCTCAAATTGGTATTGAAATTATTAGAAATTCAATTCTTTTATATATTGGTTCTCGTGTAAATGTCAGTTTAATGTCTGATTTTCTTTTGAAACTGGCTAAAATGCCAATTCGATATTTTGATACAAAAATGACAGGAGATTTTATTCAAAGAATTTATGACAATAAACGAATAGAACACTTCTTGACTTCTACAAGTTTGAATACATTATTCTCAGCGGTCAGTCTATTTATTTTTTCAATCGTTTTATTGATTTTTAGTTGGAAAATATTCTTGATTTACTCGATTAGTGTCATCTTATACATACTGTGGGTATTTGTTTTCCTTAAAAAACGGAGAGGAATCGACTTTAAGCGATTTGATCAATCTACAGAAGCCCAAAATATGTTGATCCAATATATCAATGGTATGCAAGATATAAAACTGCATAATTCAGAAAATCTTCATCGTTGGAATTGGGAACGGGTTCAAGCAAAATTGTTTAGAATTGATGAAGAATCATTGGTAAATCAACAGTGGGAACGTGCTGGGACAAGAGTCATAAATGAATCAAAAACGATTATCACTTTCCTCGTTGGCGCTCACCTTGTGATATCTGGAAATATTACTATTGGTACATTGATGGCTATTATTTATATCATTGGATTGCTCAATAGTCCATTAGAATCATTAATGGGTTTCATGCATAATCTTCAAGATGCAAAATTAAGTTTAGAGCGTTTGTCTGAAATTCATAAAGCAGATGAACCTAATCAAGGACTTGAAAGCATCAATATGATTCCTAGAGATCGTGGGTTAATGATGGAAAATGTTTTCTTTCAATATGGTGGTCTTCATTCAAAAATGGTACTTAGAAATATTGATCTAATCATTCCAAAAGGAAAGGTCACTGCAATTGTTGGAGCAAGTGGAAGTGGAAAAACTACCATTTTGAAACTGCTAATGGGAATGTATCAGCCTACAAGTGGTGTCGTGAAATTTGGCGATCATAATCTGAATCAAATTAACACAAAAGTCTGGCGTGATAAAATAGGATCTGTACTACAAGATAGTTATATTTTTTCTGATACTATTGCAAAAAATATCGCTCTTGGCGAAGAAATAATTGATAAAGAGAGATTGTTGCTTGCTGTAAAAATAGCTCATATTCATGACTATATTGAGTCGCTTCCACTCGGATATAATACTCGTATAGGTATGGATGGTCTTGGATTTAGTCAAGGACAAAAACAACGAATTCTTATTGCAAGAGCCATTTATAAATCACCCGATTACTTCTTTTTTGATGAGGCTACCAATGCTTTAGATGCTTCTACAGAGAAAATCGTCATGCAGAAAATACTCAACATGTTTATCGATAAAACGGTTGTCATCGTAGCCCACAGACTCAATACTGTTAAAAATGCAGATAATATTATCGTAGTCAATGATGGAGAAATTATTGAGCAAGGACGTCATCGCGATTTGATAAAGCGAAATGGGTTGTATTATGATCTGATTAAGAATCAATTGGATTTGGTTTAAAAAACGATATCTAAAGAACTGTGAAAAAATAAATATAGATTCTTCGCTGTTTCTTTTCCTGGGACAAAAACTCTAATATTTTGTTCTATAAAATTTCATTTTTGGGGCTTGGATGAATTGGTGCATGCCGTCCACCTGCATGGATTGTATAAGATTGTTCATTCCAACTTCATACACGGTTTCTTGACATAAAAATAGATAAAAAACTACCAATCATATACTCATGATTTACTATATTACAATCACTTCCATTAGTTTTATTGTATTCTTTAGCAGGTAAAACTCCTTCTCTCATATCCCAAATGGCATCTTTTAATGTAATTTTTTGAAATTTTACTGTAGGAAATTCAAATTTAAAATTTAAAATTCAAATCTTTTCTAATTCCAATAAAGAATACTCTTTTTCTATCCTGCGGAACATTATAATCAGAAGCATTTAATATTTGAAATGAAAGTTCATAGCCAATTCCTGCACTTCTAAAAAGCTCCTTAATTCCTTCTAGTGCTTCATTATGTTTTGAAATTAGCATACCACTTACGTTTTCTGCTAAAAAGAATTTTAGTAGCTTTGCTTCTAGTATTCTTATGAAATCATAGAATAACTGACATCTTTTATCTTTAATTCTTCTAGCTGCACCCGCTTCACTCCAACGTTGACAAGGAGGACCACCAATAATTCCGTCACATTCAGGAACTTCATTTGCAGGAATGTTTACAATACTTCTTTTATCAAGAATGGTTTTAGGATGGTTTTTTTCATAGGTTTCCCAAATATCCTTGTCATATTCATTGGCCCAAATTATTTCAAAACCTGCTTGCTGAAATCCTAAATCTAAGCCTCCTGCTCCTGAAAAAAAGGATACTATTTTCATCCATAAAGTACAACTATTAAAAACAGAACATCCCCTACCGCTCCTCCGCCTTATAAGCCCCCCTCTGATGCAAAATCCACTTCGCCTCATCCAAAGGACAAACGCCCTTGTACGCACGTATCACGCCCTGATGATCCAAGCAAGATTCATACCCCTTAAATTTAAATAAAATACGACCTTTTCCTGATGTGAGTGAACTCAATTTGATACTATAATCCAAGGAGGTTGCAGCAGGAACGACCCCACTCAAAGTGACCATCCCATTTTCAAAACTAGGATTGGCAAAACGGGCCCTCATTCGAGTCAAATCACTGGCTATTTTACCCAATAAATCTTCGGGAGCTTTGATTGTAAAATCCAAAACAGGTTCTAATAATTCCGTTCCAGCAGCTTCTAATCCCCGTAAGATTCCCATGGGAGTTGCCAAAACAAAATCTCCTGGATTGGAGTGCATAACATGATCTTCTCCTTGAATCATTGTGATTTTTAAATCCGTTACCTCCCATCCTTTTATGCCTTGTTTCAGTGCTTTTGGAATGGTTCGTTTTACTTCATTTTGATACTTTTGTGCGATATCGCTCGTTCTAACTTTGGATTCAAATACTACGCCCGAATCCAAGGGCAAAGGTTCAATCAAAAAAGTCATAATGGCCCAACATGGTTTTGGCATCCAATATCGAACATAACCTTCTGCTTTTTTCATGGGTCGTTCTTTGTAAATAACCATAGGATTTTCAAAACGAGTAGAAATATGGAACCGCTCTTGGATTTGATGCTCTAAAATCTCAGTTTGCATAGGACCTACAATCTTCAAATGGAATTCTTGGGTGGTTTTAATCCATTGAAAATCCAAGGCAGGATCTTCGCTGTCTAATAATTGCAATGCCTTGCTCAAATCTTGATAATCTCTCATATTTTCAGGAATCACTTGCACGGTCATTACTGCATTTTGGAGCACTTTGGCTGCTGGGATACGACCTTTTACCCCTAAAATATCACCTGCATAAATATTAGGAATTCCAGTCACTATACCTAAATCGCCTGCATTGAGTACATCAACATCTTCCAATTTATTGAGTTTTACTTTCTTGGTAACGCCAATAGTTCTTTCTTCTGAAATACGGTCAAAAAAGACAGTTTCTTTGGATTTTAAATGCCCATCAAATACCCGAATATGAGCCAATCGACCATGCAATTTGTGTTGTTCCACCTTATAAACCAAGGCAGAAAATGGTTTTTCTATATTTTGCTCTACTTTAGGAAGAAAATCAACAATTGCATCCAATAAAGCATCCATGCCGATTCCATTTTTAGCAATTCCAGTCAAAAGGGGCGTTAATTTTCCATTTTGAACAGCTTCTACCCCAATTTTCCATAATTCATCATTTGAAATAGCTATTTCATTCAAATATTTAGACATTAAATCATCATCCAATTCGATAATAGATTCAGAAATAGATTCAAAAACAGTTGGATAATTATGATTTTCACGCCAAAAAGACACTATATCCGCTTGGGAAGATGCTTCATTGATAGGACAATTTACTGGAAATAATTTCAAATCAAAATCGGCTTCAATAGCGCGTAAAACACCTTCAAAATCAGCTCCATCTCTATCTATTTTATTGATAAAAAACACAAATGGGATTTTCATTTCTTTTAAAATTTCTACAAGAGCAACCGTATGAGATTGTACTCCTTCTACGGCAGACAAGACAATGACAGCACCATCGAGTACCCGTAAAACTCGCTCTACTTCTGCCGAAAAATCAACGTGTCCTGGCGTATCTAAAATATTGATGGTGTGATTTTTCCATGTCAAAGTAACTGCTGTTGAACGCACAGATATTCCCCTTTTTTGTTCTATTGCCAAGGAGTCTGTTATGGCAGAGCCTGTATCGACACTTCCCATTTTACGAGTTGCACCACTAAGAAAAAGCAGATTCTCGGTGATGGTTGTTTTTCCTGCATCAACATGAGCTAGGATTCCTATGTTTTTAATGGATTTGATATTGAATCTAAGAATTAGTGAAAGTTGATATCAAAGATAGGGAATTCATCAATATTTTACTCCAAGATTGCTATGTTGATTGATAATCGAACATTTTTTTGCTATAGAATTTGTCTATTGACCAAGATTTTGATTTTCAATAGAATAACACACACACTGCTCCAATCGAGTACCTTTCAACGCTGGATGTATAAAATGTTGTAATTTCTTCATACCAATCTTCTTCATCACATTGAAGGCAGCAATTTTTGATGTACTTATTTTTCAAGTGCCAATTTTTCTGTAATCTTCTTTAACAATCTTTGCGTTACAACACTAGAAGTTTTTATTTTTTTTGCATCACCAATTCGATTATTTTTCAAATACTGAGCAACTTCCTGTATAGATCCATCATCATTATACTTTTTCCATTGACCTTCCTTGCCCCCCATTTCATATTTACCAATAGATTCTAATTGACCATTAGCATAAAACGTCTTATGAATCCCCGTGCGCAAGTAATTATTAATATACTTTCCTTCACTATAAATCATGCCATTGTCATGATAAAAAACTTTGACTCCATTCGTTTCAGAATCATCCATCCACAGTTTTCCATTTTCATGAAAAAAACGAGCAGAACCGTCAACAGGTTTCCCCTTTTTATAAGTTGCAATCTGAGACAAATTTCCATTTTCATAGTACCATTTACATGTACCCTCTAACTTATCATTTGAAAAGATTTTTATAGATTTCAGTTCACCTTTTTCATAATACAATTTCCATTCCCCCTCTTTTAGTCCTTCTTTATTAAAAGATCCTTCTGTTTTCAATTTTCCACTTTCATAATAAGTCTTGCTCACTCCAATTACAGATTGAGCTTGTAAGAAAAAAGTCAAAAACATAAATACGAATAATAATTTTTTTTTAAAACTCATGACAAATAAAAATTAAAAATTATAATAAATTGGGACTTCATATAAATTACAAAAAAAGGTAAAAAGATTACCAGCGTTAAAGATATACTATTAAATCCAGACAAAAAATAAAAAAAGCATATTTAACTAATTATAAAAGATATTCCCATTGTGACAAGAATCACCATATTTAAATCCCCCTGCACCTATCTTTGTATTAAAATCGAACAATATGAACGAACAAGGAATCAATGACATTAAATTTGTAGGATTGATGTGTTTGACTTTAGGGTTGGCACCATTTTTCCCAGAACCACACATAGTTGGCAAAATACAATGGATAATGGGTGGAGCTGTAGGCATGAAACTCATAGATTGGGGAGATACATTAATGCATGGTTTGCCGTGGTTATTATTGATTCGCTTATTGTTCATCAAATTAAGAAAATAAAAAAAACACATAATGAAAAAAAAGGCATCATTTAAAGATTTAATCAATGGCAGTAAGCCAGTTTTAGTACAATTTTCAGCGGAATGGTGTGGTCCATGTAAAGCCATGGCTCCAATCGTATCCGAAGTTGCAAGAAAAGTGGGAGATAAAGCCACTATATTAAAAATAGACGTAGATAGGAATAGAGCTGTTGCAGCAAAATATGCGATACGCTCAGTACCTACATTTATCCTATTTCAAAATGGAAAAATACAATGGCAATCACCAGGTATGCAATCTGCGCATGCACTTGTGGAGTTGCTAGAAGGAGCGGCAGCCAACACATAAAATTGGCTGTTTTAAAGATAATTTGCAAACTAATCATCTTAAGATGATTAGTTTGCAAGTTTTTTTATCGTATTCAATCAAAACCA
>CAMZLN010000114.1 GCA_947311465.1 uncultured Saprospiraceae bacterium | reverse complement strand
TTAATTAATTACGTAATACCAATTTGTTTGGATTTAAATAGTGAAATGAGAAAATATGTTTTCTTTTTCTTTCTATCTTTCTTTCACCTTAGTCTTATTATGGCTGGGCATATTATTGGAGGTGAAATTACTTTTCAATGGGTTAAAGGGGATACCTATAAGATAACAATGGATGTTTTTCGAGATTGCGTATTATTAGCTAATGCGCCATTTGATTCTGCGAAAAAAGCTAAATTTGTTGGTACAGTAACCATTTTTAAAGGAAAAGAACTCTTTACGGTTGTTGACTTAGATAAACCAGATATTATTGAGTTAGAATTGGATGAAAATGAATGTTTTGAAATTCCTAATAAAAGTTGTGTTGAAAGAGGGCGATACGAATTTACAGTGAAATTGCCTCAATCTACAGAAAGTTATCACATCACTTATCAGCGATGTTGTCGAAATATTACGATCACTAATATTGTAAGCCCAGTTTCTGTGGGAACTACTTTTACCGTGGAAATATCAGCGCAAGCCCAAAGAGAGCATATAAATAGTCCAACTTTTAAACATATTCCACCTATTGTAATTTGTGTTAATGAGCAATTTTCTTTTGATTATTCAACATTTGTTGATGAAGGTATTAAAGTTAGATATGAGATTTGTTCAGCATTTGATGGGGCAGGAATTAAAACTGGAAATAAGAGTAATAATTTTATTGGACCGTTTGAGCTTAATGGTGTTGCTCCTAATCCAGATGCTCCACCACCATATCGTGATGCTATTTATACAAAACCATATTCTTCGGAATATCCGATATTTGCAGATCCTCCTTTTGTAATTGATTCTCTTACTGGTGAATTCTTTGGATTTCCTACGGTAAACGGGCAGTTTGTTGTAACGGTTTGTGCCACTGCCTACAATAAAAATGGTGTGTTTTTAACAACAACTAGAAGAGAGTTTCAATTTAATGTTACTGAATGTACATCATTAGTGTATGCGGATATTTTGGAGGATGAAAATTTAGGTTTTAAAACTTATGGAATAAATTCATGTGGGGAACAAACCATTTTAATTGAAAATCAAAGTCATAAACAAGATTTTATAAAATCAACTATTTGGTCTTTTAATTTTGAAGGGAAGAATCATTTGTATTCTGAATGGAATCCTACAATTACTTTTCCTGATACGGGTACCTATATTGGAACTTTACTTCTAAATCCTAATACTGTTTGTGACGATTCGGCAAGTATAATTGTACACATTTACCCAGAAGTTATTGCAGATTTTGAATATGATACAGATCCATGCAAAGATACGGTCGTAACTTTTGTTGATAAGTCTACAGGAATCGGAATAATTGATGATTGGTCTTGGAATATTAATAATGAATTTGATACAACATCTAAAAATATTGTTTACAGATTTTTAGAGCCTGGGAATAAAATTATCTCATTAGTGGTATCTGATATGAACGGATGTGATGATACAATCTCTAAAAAAATTTTATGGGCTCCTGTTCCCGAAACTCTAGATATTTATCCAAATTCTTTTGATGGTTGTTCTAGAAAAAAAATTAATTTTCAACTGTTGTCGGAATTAGTAAATGATAAGTATGAAATTGTATGGGATTTTGGAGATGGAGAGTTTAGCAATGAACTAAATCCAAGTCACACATTTTTGAATCCTGATATTTATACTATCAATGTTGAAATTACTTCTCCTTCAGGATGTTATATTTCTGAAGTATTTCCCAATTGGGTAAGGATTAAACTTTCTCCTACGGCTGATTTTATATGGTCTCCTGAATCATTATCAAATTTTAATATTTCCGCTCATTTTATGGATAAATCTTTAGATGCTGATTTTTGGGATTGGAATTTTGGAGGTTCAACTCTAAGTGATTTACAAAATCCTATTTTTACTTTTCCTGATACAGGATTATATCAGATTACACAGATTGTAACTAACGAAAACGGCTGTGCAGATACCCTTTATAAAATTTTGGATATCGTGCCAACAGTGAAATATTTTTTACCAAATGCCTTTTCTCCAAATAATGATGGTGAAAATGATTCATATCAAGCAAAGGGTAGTTTTTTTGAAGCTATTCGTGAATATGACATGACGATATGGAATAGATGGGGGGAAAAAGTATTTGAGTCTGAAGACCCGAATGAAAAGTGGATTGGCACAAAATATAATACTGACAAAATCTGTCCACAAGGTATTTATACTTGCGTGGTTACTTATTTAGAGCCCCGAGGCAAGGCAATTCAACTAAAAATTTTTCTTTCTCTGATAAGATGAAGAGATGTTTATATTTTGTGCTTATGGAATAGTGACGAATAAGCTGTTAGATTTTTATCGAACGTATCAGTATTTAGTTAGTTAGATTACTAAAATCATAAGATTATGAAATATTTAGAATGGTTATTTTTGTTTACAATATTTTTTGGTTGTAATAAAAAGGAAATTTATGTCAATACTCCAACAGATAAGTTGACCGTAGTTGAATGTTTAGAACAAGCAAAATTAAAAGGATTTATTGGTGAAAAAGGTGGAGTGTTAAAATTGCGAGGAAGTACGAATCCCGATGATGATTTTATTGTTACTGGATGGGATCTAAAACCGTGTCACCTAAAATATGGTTTAGGTAGAGAATCTTTTCCTGCACTTATTGATCCACAGTATTCGCCGATTGTTGATGTGAAAGATGATTACAAAGATGATTCTCGAATGATAATAGTAGTGGGTAAGGAAAATACAATGGTTTACCCTATAAAATTGTTAATAACCCACGAAGTTATTAATGAAACAATTGACGGAAATCCAATAATGATTGCCTATTGTGTATTAGCAAATTTAGGGGCTGTTTACACTCGTATCTATTGTAATAAAAAGTTTACTTTTGCACTTTCTGGATATACTTACTATGAAGATAATGTATGGAATGGAAGTGACGGATTCATTTTATGGGATCGAGAAACTGAAAGTTTATGGTGGCCATTGATAGATAAAGCCGTTTCTGGAAAAATGCAAAATGTAGAACTGGAAAAGGCAATAGGTTGGAGAGAAACAACTTGGAAGAATGTTAAAAAGATGAAAAATGTTCTAGTATTAAAATCTGGTCAAACAATGATCAAACCAACAAAATGGAAAACATACCCTGAAGTGAATTGTAAATAGAAATAGTTCCTAAGCAGCACAAAAAACACCTCATCCGTTATATACTTATAAATGGAAGATATTCCATTCTTATACAAAATTGGATTAGTATAAAAAAGGCTTTAAAAGTAGCCAATTGGTTCTGGCAATGGTCAGAACCATTTTTTTTACTAGAACTTAATAGAATAACCATAACCTGAAGATTTATCATCCTGAGCAGACGAAGTATAGTTATAATTGATAGAAATTTGTTTTTCTTTTGGAAGTTTAAAATGAATTTTGATACTCTTATGATATACGACCTTTATTTTCTTGGCTCTTTTGACATCAAATTTAAGCAACTTTACAATACGGCTCGCCTCTTGATCGCAACCATATCCAATTCCTGCTAAAATATAAGTATTAACAACCTTTCCCTTGTAATCAATATCATATTTTAAAGAAACAGTACCTTCAATTTTATTTTCAAGGGCTTCTTTCGGATAGCGAAGGTTTTTAGACAAAAAAGCTTTCATTGCAGAAGCACCACCAAAATAAGTTGGAGTATTTATAAAATTTAACCTGTCTTTTTTGGATTTTGACATGATGAACTGATTCTATGAGTAACATAGAAGATGAACGGAATTTTGCAAATTTAGTTCAAATATATTAAAAAAAAGAATTTCATATTAAAAAAATACTATATATTAAATATTGTAATCTTTTTGCCCAGATGTTTTGATTATTGAAAATATTTGCATAACTTTAAGCATAGCAAAACCAAAACACAATTGAAAGAATTATCAGCATTTTTGAATTATATTGAATTAGAAAAACGATTTTCTTCACATACTGTGAAGGCGTATTCAAATGATTTGTCTCAATTTTATTCGTTCCTACAATCTACATATGAATTTTCTGAACCTACCCAAATTACACATTTTGAGATAAGGTCTTGGATGGTTGATTTGATTGATTTAGGCATGACTTCCAAAACTATTAATAGAAAACTTTCGACTTTAAAATCTTATTTTAGATTTTTATTGAAAAAGAATTGGATTGAAAAAAATCCTATGCTGAAAGTAATCAGCCCAAAAAATCCGTCAAGATTGCCTGAATACATAGAAGAAGATGATTTACTTGCCGTTTTTGAAAAAATGCAATGGCAAAAAGATTTTGTTGGTATTAGAAATTATTTGATTATCAGATTATTATACGAAACAGGAATGAGGCGTTCTGAATTAATTGGCATACATTTAGATGATATGAACATTGAAGGACGTACCATTAAAGTCTTGGGAAAAGCCAATAAAGAGCGAATAATCCCCTTTGGGATTGAATTGCTGAATATAATTCAAAATTATTTGAAAGAAAGAGCTCAATTACAAATAGAAGATACAAAACATTTATTCCTTACAGAAAAAGGGAAAAAACTATATCCAAAATTGATATATACAGTGGTAACTAAAAATTTAGCAATGGTTACAACACAGCAAAAAAGGAGCCCTCACGTATTACGACATTCCTTTGCAACGCATATGTCAAATAATGGTGCGGAATTAAATGCAATAAAAACTTTGCTAGGACATGCCAATTTATCAGCAACTCAAATATATACACACAATTCGATTGAAAGATTGAAGGAAGTATACAAATTGGCACATCCGAAAGCGAAAAAAACTTAGATTGTTATATACTGTCATCCATTTGATGGCGTTTTATATAAAAGCAGTAATAATTATTTTTTAATCTTAAAAGCTTAAATTTATGAAAGTACACACTCAATCCGTTCATTTTGATGCAGATGCAAAATTACTTGAGTTCATTAATAAAAAATTAGCTAAACTAGAACAGTTTTTTGATAAAATCATTGAAACGAAAGTTATACTTAAATTAGAGAATTCTGGACAAGTTAGAGATAAAGTAACTGAAATCAAATTGTCTATTCCAGGAAGTGTTTTATTTGTGAAGGAAACCAATAAAACATTTGAAGCCGCAATTGACAAAGCAATTGATACATTAAAAAGACAATTAATTAGATATAAAGAAAGACTAAGATCAAATTAATTAGACAAGGATAATACTAAAATAAAAAGGGTTGTGATTTATTCGCAACCCTTTTTATTTTTTAGCGTAAAAAAAAATGTAATAAAAGTTTAAAAATAATTTTCCTTTTTGAATTAATTATTATATCTTTGCAATCGCTTTGAGAAAATGATCTCTATAGGCGTATTGTTTTTGAAATTAAGTATCATTTTTTTGATAAAATGCCGATGTAGCTCAGTTGGCCAGAGCAGCTGATTTGTAATCAGCGGGTCGGGGGTTCGAATCCCTCCATCGGCTCCTTCAAATGGAGGAATTGTTAAATATAAAATAAACTGTTTCAGTTATAGTTTTATATGATTTTTTCGAAATTTTGGAACGGGGGCGCGCCGGAGTTGGAGAGCCGGGCCAGACTGTAAATCTGGTGTCTATGACTGAATAGGTTCGATTCCTATCGCCCCCACAATTCACAAAAAAGTTGTGAATAATTTGAAATTGCCTAATGTTTAATAAAACGAACATTAAATATTATATGCGGAAGTAGCTCAGTTGGTAGAGCATCAGCCTTCCAAGCTGAGGGTCGCGGGTTCGAGTCTCGTCTTCCGCTCAATGTTATAGATGACTTATTTTCTATTATTGAGAAAATAATAAACATAGAATATAGAGGTAGAGATGAATAGGTGATGGAAGTTGGTTTTGCCAATGTAGCTCAGGGGTAGAGCACTTCCATGGTAAGGAAGGGGTCAAGGGTTCAATTCCCTTCATTGGCTCTGTATTTTATACTAAATTGTATTTTAATTTTTTAATTCATATCAAAAATTTTTAACCGATGGCTAAGGAAACTTTTCAAAGGACCAAACCACACGTAAATATTGGTACAATAGGTCACGTTGACCACGGTAAAACAACGTTGACCGCAGCAATTACTTATGTATTATCTGATTCAGGACTAGCTGAAAAAATGGATTATACAACAATTGACTCTGCTCCAGAAGAAAGAGAAAGAGGAATTACGATTAATACTGCTCACGTTGAGTATGAAACTGAAAATCGTCACTATGCTCACGTTGACTGTCCAGGTCACGCGGATTATGTAAAGAACATGGTAACGGGTGCTGCCCAAATGGATGGTGCTATTTTGGTTGTTGCTGCAACTGATGGTCCAATGCCGCAAACAAGAGAGCATATCTTACTTGCAAAGCAGGTAGGTGTGCCAAGAATTGTAGTATTTATGAACAAAGTTGACTTAGTTGACGATGAAGAAATGCTAGAATTAGTAGAAATGGAAGTTAGAGAACTATTAGAGCAGTATGACTTTGATGAAAATTCGTCTGTAATTCCAGGTTCTGCATTAAAAGCATTAGAAGGTGATCCAAGTGCTCAACAAGCAATCAAGGATTTGATGGCTGCAGTAGATGCTGAAGTTCCTGAACCAGAAAGAGATGTAGATAAGCCTTTCTTAATGCCTATTGAAGATGTATTCTCTATTACTGGTAGAGGTACAGTAGCAACAGGACGTATTGAAAGAGGTGTAATTAATACGGGTGATCCAGTTGAGATTATTGGTATGTTGAAGGATGGTGAAAAACCATTAACTTCAACTATTACAGGAGTAGAAATGTTCCGTAAGATATTGGAAAGAGGAGAAGCTGGTGATAATGCTGGACTTTTACTTAGAGGTATCGATAAAGAATCAATTAAAAGAGGAATGGTTATTTGTAAGCCAGGATCTGTAAAGCCACATAAACACTTCAAATGTGAAGTATATGTGTTGGGCAAGGATGAAGGTGGACGTCACAAGCCATTTTTCAACGGATACCGTCCTCAATTTTATTTTAGAACAACAGATGTAACTGGTGATATTTCATTGCCAGCAGGAGTTGAAATGGTAATGCCAGGTGATAACGTTACTTTAGAAGTTAAATTGATTAATACAATTGCGATGGACAAGGGTTTACGTTTTGCGATTAGAGAAGGTGGTAGAACAGTTGGTGCAGGGCAAGTTACTGAGATATTAGATTAAACTACTTTGAAATATTAAGTGAAAATAATGAGATTAAGCATCCCTTTTTTGGGTTGCTTAATCTTGTATTATAGGTTGTTTTATAAAAAAAATAACCAAACTACGGGTATAGCTCAATTGGTAGAGTACCGGTCTCCAAAACCGATGGTGTGGGTTCAAGTCCTACTACCCGTGCAAAATATATTCAGATGGAGCAAAATAATTCAGGTGTGATGTCATACCTAAAAGAAAGTTATGAAGAATTAGTGCATAAAGTAACTTGGCCTACGTGGACGATGTTATTTGAAAGTACGAAAGTTGTACTAATAGCTTCAATTATTATAGCGTTATTGATTTTTGTAATGGATTTCGTTGCAAAGGCAATTACTACTTTTATTTACGAGCTATAAAAAACCCACAATGACAGATGTAGAAACTGATGACAATACAAAAGATAATATCCAAGAAAACGAGGATATAAAGGATGTTAATGATGAAGTCCAAGTAGACAAGGAGAATATCCAAGAAAACGAGGACAACCAAGATGTTGATGATGAAATCCAAGAAGAAAAGGAAATTATCCCAGTTGTCAAGAGTACTAAAAAATGGTTTTGCCTGCGTGTAATTAGTGGCAAGGAGAGAAAAATTAAAGAGAGAATTGAATTAGAAATTCAAAGATCAGGATGGGGAGAAGTGGTTACACAAATTTTAGTTCCTACTGAAAAGGTGTATAAGATACGTGCAGGAAAGAAAGTAATCTCTGAAAGAAATATTCTTCCAGGCTATATTCTAGTAGAAGCGGATCAACCTAAGTTTTCAGGAGAAATGATTACAGGAATAACAGCTATTCCAAATGTGATTCATTTCTTGGGAAGAACAAACCCAAAACCAATGCAAGATTCTGAAGCTAATCGCTTATTAGGGAAAGTGGATGAATCTATGGATTTAGGTGAATCAATGTTAGAACCTTTCTTTGTAGGTGAAACCGTTAAGATTATTGATGGTCCATTTAATGAATTTGTTGGAGATATCAAAGAGATATACGAGGAGAAAAAGAAATTGAATGTAATTGTGAAGATTTTCGGTCGTGGAACTGAAGTCGAGCTTGGATTCACACAAGTAGAGAAACAAGCATAACAAGTATTTTTTTTATTAATATTTATATACTTTACAGTAGTTTTTGTGCTCTTTTGAGCTGCTTCCCATAAATTATTTGTAAGAAAATTAATTTAGACAATGGCAAAAGAAGTAGATGGTTTTATAAAATTGCAGGTACGTGGAGGTCAGGCTAATCCTGCACCACCAGTGGGTCCTGCACTTGGTGCCAAAGGTGTTAATATCATGGAATTCTGTAAGCGTTTTAATGCTAAAACGCAGGAAACTCCAGGGAAACTTATTCCAGTTGTAATTACTGTATATAAGGATAAGTCTTTTGACTTTATCGTAAAAACACCGCCAGCATCATCGCAAATTATGGAAATGGCTAAGTTGAAGAAAGCTTCATCTGTACCAAACCGTGATAAAGTTGCGCATTTATCTTGGGATCAAGTTAAGCAAATTGCAGAAGCGAAAATGCCCGATCTTAATGCATTTAAGATTGAATCAGCAATGAGAATGATCGCAGGTACTGCAAGAAGTATGGGAATAGTTGTAGATGGTACGCCTCCTTGGGGTGGTGATAGTGCATCTGATAACTAAATTTATTGAAAACTTGAGGAAGTTTGATTTTCAAATGTTTGACCTCAGAAATTTTTAAAAATGGCAAAGAAAAGTAAAAAAAGAGTTCTTGCAGAATCAAAAGTAGACAGCGAAAAGTTGTATCCTCTTGACGAAGCAATGGCTTTAGTAAAAGAAGTAAATCAAACAAAATTTGATGCTTCTGTAGATGTTCATATCCGCTTAGGAGTTGATCCGAAAAAAGCAGATCAAGCAATTCGTGGAACAGTTACTTTACCTCATGGAACAGGTAAGAAAAAGATAGTTTTGGCTTTGTGTACTCCTGATAAGGAAGAAGAAGCAAAAGCTGCAGGAGCTGATTTTGTTGGATTGGATGATATGATTCAGAAAGTTCAAGGGGGGTGGTTAGATTTTGATGTTGTGGTAGCAATGCCACAAGTTATGGCTAAGATTGGACGAATCGGTCGAGTTTTAGGTCCAAGAGGTTTGATGCCTAATCCAAAATCAGGAACTGTTACTCCAAATATCGGAGCTGCTATTGCTGATGTAAAAGGTGGAAAGATTGCATTTAGAGTTGATAAGTTTGGAATTATTCATTCTTCTATTGGTAGAGTGTCTTTTTCTGCAGATAAATTAGCTGAAAATGCAAGTGAGTTGATTACAATCTTAAATAAAATGAAGCCAGCGTCAGCAAAAGGGGTTT
Source organism: uncultured Saprospiraceae bacterium (assembly GCA_947311465.1). Lineage (GTDB taxonomy): Bacteria > Bacteroidota > Bacteroidia > Chitinophagales > Saprospiraceae > CAMZLN01. The sequence goes on along the minus strand of CAMZLN010000114.1, from coordinate 31,920 downwards.
ATGTGAAATCCGTAACTGTTGCAAGTACGATGAGTCCAGGTATTAAGGTTGATAAAAGTTCTATTAAGTAAAAGAGTATTAAAAATACGATAAAATGACAAGATCAGAAAAAGTTGCTGCTGTTGAATCGTTGAAGGAAAAGTTTAATGAATATTCATTCTTTTACTTAACAGATTTTTCACACTTGACAGTTGAGCAAATAAACAAATTAAGAGGCATGTGTTATGACAATGACGTAAACATGTTAGTTGCAAAGAATACTTTGATTACAAAGGCGTTTGATGCGATAGGGGACGATGACAAAGGTTATAGTGGATTAGCTCCTGCCTTGAAAGGACCTACTGCAATCATGTTTTCTAAAGTAGGAAATGTTCCAGCTAAATTAATTAAAGAATTTAGAGGAAAAGATGATAAACCAGTACTTAAAGCTGCATATATAGATTCAGATGTCTTTTTAGGAGATGAGAATGTGGATATATTAGCAGCTCTTAAGTCTAAAGAAGAATTAATAGGAGAAGTTATCGGATTGTTGCAATCTCCTGCCAAAAATGTTATTAGTGCATTAAAATCTGGTGGAAGTACGATAATGAGTCTATTGAAAACTTTGGAAGAGAGATAGTATCTTTTTTCTTTGTGATATACATGCTTCCTTTTATCACAAGCGAGTTATAATTTTATTAATTAATGAAAATTAAAACCATTTAAAATGGCAGATTTAAAACAATTAGCAGATAGCTTAGTAAATTTAACAGTAAAAGAAGTTAATGAACTAGCTGAAATTTTGAAAGACGAACATGGTATTGAGCCAGCTGCTGCTGCAGTTGCAATAGCTGCACCTGCAGGCGGAGGCGGAGAAGCTGCTGCTGAGCAAACTGAATTCAATGTAGTATTGAACTCAGCTGGAGCAAGCAAGCTTAAAGTTGTAAAAGAAGTTAAAGGTCTTTTAGGCATTGGACTTAAAGACGCTAAGGATTTAGTGGATGGGGCACCTTGTAATATCAAAGAAGGTGTTGCTAAAGAGGAAGCTGAATCAATTAAGGCTGCTTTAGAAGCTGTAGGAGCAGAAATTGAATTGAAGTAATCATTGTTCAATAGAACTTCTATATGATAAGATTCAAAATCTACAGTTAGAATAATATAACATTGGGGCTTAACTAGAGAGATTTCTCTGGTTAAGCCTATGTTGTATTTGTTTTTTTCCTTTTTTTTTAGAAAAATAAGGCATTGAACTAACCATATTGGTTAGCAGAAAACTTACAAATCAAACTGCAAATGGTTAATAACGGCACATCTAGCCCCGAAGTAGCAAGAATTAATTTCGGAAAAGCAAAATTTTTACCTCCATCTCCTGATTTGTTGGAGATACAGTTAAAATCATTTAAAGAATTTTTTCAACTTGAAACAACTCCTGAAAGAAGAGGATACGAAGGATTGTTTAGAGTGTTTCAAGAAATATTTCCAATCACAGACGCAAGGAATATTTTCGTTCTTGAATTTTTAGATTATTTTATTGATCCACCACGTTACACTATTGAAGAGTGTATGCAAAGAGGATTAACTTATAGTGTTCCTTTGAAAGCTAAGTTGAGACTTTCATGTAATGATGTAGAGCACGTTGATTTCGAAACAATAGTACAACCTGTATTTTTGGGGAATATTCCTTATATGACTCCAAGAGGTACATTTGTAATAAATGGTGCAGAAAGAGTTGTTGTTTCTCAATTACATCGTTCTCCAGGTGTATTCTTTGGGCAAAGTTTTCACCCAAATGGTACGAAAATTTATTCTGCAAGAGTAATTCCTTTTAAAGGTGCTTGGATGGAATTTTCAACAGATATTAATAATGTCATGTATGCCTACATCGACAGAAAGAAAAAATTCCCAGTTACTACATTGCTTAGAGCAATCGGTTTTGATACTGATAAATCAATTTTAGATCTTTTTGGATTAGCTGATGAAGTTGAAGCTACTCCAAAAACATTGAAAAAAGCTATCGGTAGAAAATTAGCAGCTCGAGTATTAAAAAAGTGGGTAGAAGATTTTGTGGATGAGGATACTGGGGAAGTAGTTTCATTGGAAAGAAATGAAGTACTTATTGAGCGTGATGTAGAGTTGAATGAAGATAATATTCAACTTATATTAGATGCTGAAGCGGAAACTATAATTCTTCAAAATGAAGAAATTGCTGAAGATTATACAGTAATTTACAATACACTGCAAAAAGATCCTTCGAGTTCGGAAATTGAAGCTGTAAAATATATTTATAAACAATTGAGAAGTACAGATGCTCCTGATGATGAAACAGCTAGGGGTATCATTGATAAGCTTTTCTTCTCAGATAAAAGATATAATCTTGGAGAAGTAGGGCGGTATAAAATCAATCGTAAGTTGGAAACTGATGTTCCAATGGAGACTTTAGTATTGACTAAAGAAGATTTGATTGAAATCGTAAGATACTTGGTGCGTTTAATGAATCAAAAATCTGACTTAGATGATATCGATCATTTAAGTAATCGTCGTATCAAAACGGTTGGTGAACAATTGTATGGACAGTTCGGAGTTGGTTTGGCGCGTATGGCAAGAACAATTCGGGAAAGAATGAATGTTCGTGACAATGAAGTATTTACTCCAATTGATTTGATTAACGCAAGAACACTTTCTTCCGTTATTAATTCATTCTTCGGTACAAATCAGCTTTCGCAATTTTTGGATCAAACCAATCCTTTGGCAGAAATTACGCATAAAAGACGTATTTCAGCATTAGGACCAGGGGGATTGTCTAGAGAAAGAGCAGGTTTTGAGGTAAGAGATGTTCACTATTCTCATTATGGACGATTGTGTACGATTGAAACTCCGGAAGGACCGAATATTGGATTGATTTCTACTTTATGTGTTCACGCAACGGTGAATAAAATGGGATTCTTAGAAACACCATATATAAAGGTGATTGATGGAAAGGTAGATGTGAAAGGTGGAATAGAATATTTATCTGCCGAAGGGGAAGATTATAAGAAAATTGCTCAAGCAAATGCTGAAGTTGATGAAACTGGTGCATTTTTGACGGATAGAGTTAAATGTAGAGAGCATGGTGATTTTCCAGTATTATCACCTTCTGAAATTGAATATATTGATGTTGCTCCTAACCAGATTGTAGGAGTTTCTGCATCATTGATTCCTTTTTTGGAGAATGATGATGCCAATAGAGCCTTGATGGGATCTAACATGCAGCGTCAAGCGGTACCTTTAGTAAAACCAGCTTCGCCAATTGTAGGAACAGGTTTGGAAGCAAAAGTGGCGACTGATTCTAGAATGATGATGAATGCTGAAGGGGATGGTGTGGTTGAATATGTAGATGCGGATGAAATTATTATTCGTTATGATAGAACTGAAGAAGAACAATTGATCTCTTTTGTCGATAATAGAAAGGTTTATAGCTTAACAAAATTTCGAAGAACAAACCAAGGAACTTGTATCAACTTGAAGCCTATCGTTAGAAAAGGTGATCGTGTTACAAAAGGAAAAATCCTTTGTGATGGATTCGCTACTGAAAAAGGTGAATTGGCGTTGGGGCAAAACTTGAAGGTAGCATTTATGCCTTGGAAAGGGTATAACTTTGAGGATGCAATTGTGATTTCTGAAAGAATCGTAAGAGAAGATATTTTTACTTCACTACATATTGAGCATCACGAATTAGATGTTCGTGATACGAAATTGGGTGAAGAAGAATTGACCAACGATATTCCAAACGTAAGTGAAGAAGCTACTAAGGATTTGGATGAGAATGGAATTATCAGAATTGGTGCCCATGTAAAAGAAGGTGCAATTATTATTGGTAAAATCACTCCAAAAGGAGAATCTGATCCAACACCAGAAGAAAAGTTGTTGAGAGCAATCTTTGGAGAGAAAGCAGGTGATATTAAAGATGCGTCATTAAAGGCATCGCCTTCCACAAGAGGTATTATCATTGGAAAACAACTTTTCGCTAGAGCGAAGAAAGATAAAATGCAAAAGTCGCAGGAGAAGGAGTTATTAGTGAAGTTGGACGATGAGCATGCGATTGCTTTGAATGAGTTGAAAACTATTTTGGTCGATAAATTAATGGTCTTAGTTAATGGGAAAGTTTCTCAAGGAATCAAGACGCTTTATGGTGAAATGTTAATTCCTTCAGGTACGAAGATTAATCAATCTGCATTGAAAAAGATCGATTTTACCACAGTTGATTACAATGTTTGGTTAGAAGATGAGCATTTGAATACACTAATTGCTGATTTATTACACAACTATAATATTAAAGTCAACGAAGAAGTTGGTCGTTATAAAAGAGAGAAATTCAATATTAGTATTGGAGATGAATTGCCAGCTGGTGTACTTAAACTTGCAAAGGTTTATTTAGCGAAGAAGCGAAAACTTAAAGTGGGGGATAAGTTGGCAGGTCGTCACGGAAATAAGGGAATCGTCTCTAGAATTGTACGTCGTGAAGATATGCCATTCTTAGAAGATGGAACACCAATTGATATTGTTTTGAATCCTCTAGGTGTACCTTCCAGAATGAACTTGGGACAGATATTCGAAACTGTACTAGGTTGGGCAGGAGAAAAGTTGAATTTGAAATTTGGAACTCCAATTTTCGATGGTGCTAGAATGGATGAAATAGAAGGTTATATTCAAAAAGCAAAATTACCTTCATTAGGTCAAACGTATTTATATGATGGTGAAACAGGAACACGTTTCCATCAGCAGGCAACTGTTGGGGTAATCTACATGATCAAATTATCACACATGGTTGATGATAAGATGCATGCTAGATCAATCGGACCATACTCCTTGATTACTCAGCAACCACTTGGTGGTAAGGCACAGTTCGGGGGACAGCGATTTGGAGAAATGGAAGTTTGGGCTTTGGAAGCATACGGTGCTGCACATATCTTACAAGAATTGTTAACTATTAAGTCTGATGATGTTGTTGGACGTGCGAAAGCTTATGAGGCAATTGTAAAAGGAGATAATTTGCCAGAGCCAAATATTCCTGAATCATTTACGGTATTGGTTCATGAATTACGTGGACTTGCGCTTGATGTAAGATTTGATTAATAGTCATTATTTCATCACCTAGAATATTCTACTTCGGTAGAAATTGATTTGACTTTTAAATATTAAGAATATATGTACTCAAATAAAAAACAAGTAAGAAATCAAGCTTCATTTGATACTATTACAATAAGTCTATCGTCTCCTGATGATATTTTGGAACGTTCTTTCGGGGAAGTTTTAAAACCAGAAACGATAAACTATCGTTCATATAAGCCAGAAAGAGATGGTTTGTTTTGCGAAAGAATATTTGGTCCAGTAAAGGATTATGAATGCTATTGTGGAAAATATAAGCGTATTCGATATAAAGGGATTGTATGTGATAGATGTGGTGTAGAAGTTACAGAAAAGAAAGTACGTCGTGAAAGAATGGGACACATTAAATTGGTAGTGCCTGTTGTTCACATTTGGTTCTTTAAATCATTACCTAATAAAATTGGATATCTTTTAGGATTATCTTCAAAGAAATTGGAAACGATTATCTATTATGAAAGATATGTTGTAATTCAAGCTGGATTAAAAGAAGATGATGGGATTCAGAAAATGGATCTATTTACAGAAGAAGAATACTTAGAAATTTTGGAAGGATTGCCAGAAGGTAATCAACAATTGGATGATGAAGATCCAACTAAATTTATCGCCAAAATGGGGGGTGAAGCAGTTAGAGATTTATTGACCGCTTTGAATCTTCCAGAATTATCTTATGCACTTAGACATCAAGCAGCTAATGAGACTTCTCAACAGAGAAAAGCGGAAGCATTGAAACGTCTGAGAGTAGTTGAAGCTTTCAGAGATGGACAAACAAGAATTGATAATAGACCCGAATGGACTATTATTCAATATTTACCTGTTATTCCGCCAGAATTAAGACCATTGGTGCCTTTAGATGGGGGGCGATTTGCAAGTTCTGATTTGAATGATTTATATAGAAGAGTTATTATTAGAAATAATCGTTTGAAGAGATTGTTGGAGATAAAAGCTCCAGAAGTAATCTTGAGAAACGAGAAAAGAATGCTTCAAGAAGCAGTAGATTCACTATTTGATAATTCAAGAAAGTCAAACGCTGTGAAAGCAGAAGGGGGACGGTCATTGAAATCATTGAGTGATGTGTTGAAAGGAAAGAGTGGACGTTTCCGTCAGAATTTATTAGGAAAACGTGTGGATTACTCAGGTAGATCTGTAATTGTGGTAGGTCCAAATTTGAAGTTGCATGAATGTGGACTTCCAAAAGGAATGGCATCAGAATTATTCAAGCCTTTTATTATCAGAAAATTGATAGAAAGAGGGGTTGTGAAAACGGTGAAATCTGCAAAGAAATTAGTAGATAAGAAAGATCCAGTTATTTGGGAGATTTTAGAATTTATTATGCGTGGCCACCCCGTATTATTAAATCGAGCTCCTACATTGCACAGGTTATCAATTCAGGCTTTTCAGCCAACATTGATTGAGGGAAAAGCGATTAGATTGCACCCACTTGTATGTGGTGCCTTTAATGCCGATTTTGATGGGGATCAAATGGCAGTACACGTTCCGTTGGGATCAGCTGCAATTTTAGAAGCACAAGTGTTGATGTTATCTGCACATAATATGTTGAATCCACAAAATGGTTCTCCAATTACGCTTCCTTCACAGGATATGGTACTTGGACTTTATTATTTAACAAAGGAAAGAACTTTACCAGAAGGGTATCAGCGTAGACGTTTTTATTCTCCAGAAGAGGTGATTATTGCTTATAATGAAAAAACTTTAGATATCCATACTGCAGTTTCTGTAAGATTGGACGAAAAAGGTGATGGAGTATTGAAAAGGGTAGATACGACAGTTGGACGAGTAATGTTTAACGAAGCTACACCCGAAGGAATTAAGTTTATCAATGTTTTATTGACAAAGAAAAACTTGAAGACGGAGATTGCAGAGATTTTGGATAAGACAAACTTTAAGGTAGTTGCTGAATTCTTAGATAAGATTAAAGGGATGGGATTTTATTGGTCTTTTGTTGGAGGATTATCCTTTAATTTAGGAGATTTAATCTCACCTTCAAATAAAGAAGAAATCCTTTCTTCAACACAGGCTGATGTAGATGAAGTGTGGGATAATTATGAAATGGGATTGATTACCAACAATGAACGATATAATCAAATCATTGATAAATGGACTTTTGCCGATAATAAAATCACCACTGTATTGATGGATGAATTGGCAGCGCACAAGGATGGTTTTAACTCCGTGTACATGATGCTTCATTCAGGTGCCCGTGGATCTAAACAGCAAATTAAGCAGTTGGCAGGATTAAGAGGGTTGATGGCAAAGCCAAGAAAATCAGGAGACAAAGGGGGAGCAGTAATTGAAAATCCTATTTTGTCAAATTTCGTTGATGGATTATCAGTTCAAGAATACTTTATCTCTACTCACGGTGCTCGTAAAGGTTTGGCCGATACAGCATTGAAGACTGCTGATGCGGGATATTTGACGAGAAGATTGGTAGATGTTGCTCAAGATGTAGTAATTACAATGGATGATTGTGACACATTAAGAGGAATTGAAATGACTGCTTTTGTTGAAAATGATAAGGTGATTGAGTCCTTAGCTGATAGAATTGAAGGTAGATATGTTTTAGAAGATATTTATGATTTAGATACTAATGAAGTTATTTTAAAGTCTGGAGAATTTATAACTGTTGATAAAGCAAATCAAATTGATGCAAACGGTATAGAAGGTGTTACGATTAGATCTGTGTTGACTTGTGAGTCAAAAGTTGGAGTTTGTAGAAGATGTTATGGAAAGAATTTGGCTACTGGAAGAATTGCTGAAATGGGAGATGCAGTAGGAGTTATTGCAGCACAATCAATTGGGGAACCAGGAACACAGTTGACTTTGAGAACGTTCCACGTTGGGGGTATTGCGTCTGTGACAAAGACTGAAAATGAATTAGTTTCTAAATTTAATGGTATTGTTGAATTTGATTCAATAAAAATAACTACAAATTTGGATACAAAAGATGATGTTGTTTTATCTAGATCTGGAGAAGTTAGGATTATTCATCCAGATACTAAAAAAGTTTTAACAACTAAACATATTCAGTACGGTTCTAGTTTGAAAGTGAAGGATGGTCAAAAGATAGAAAAAGGAGATGTCATTTGTGAGTGGGATCCATTTAATGCGGTTATTATTTCTGAATTAAAAGGGATTGTTAAAACTCAAGATTTGATTGAAGGCGTTACAATGAGATCTGAAAGAGATGATCAAACAGGTCACGCAGAGAAAATTATTATTGAGAATAAGCGAAAAACAAAATCAGTTCCAAAGATTTTGATTTTAGATAAGGATGGAGAGCTATTGAAAACGTACGATTTACCAGTAGGGGCACACGTTGCCGTCGATGATGGGGAAACAGTCAATGCAGGTCAATTGCTTGTGAAGATTCCACGGCAAACTGGAAATATTCAAGATATTACCGGTGGTTTGCCGAGAGTAACTGAATTATTTGAAGCACGTAATCCTTCTAATCCAGCTGTTATATCTGAAATTGACGGAATTGTTAGTTTTGGTAAGATTAAGCGTGGTAAGAAAGAAGTGATTGTTCAAGCAAAAGATGGGCAAATTAGAAAGTATTTAGTGAAATTATCTAAGCACTTACTAGTACAAGACGGTGATTTTGTGAAGGCAGGAACAGCACTTTCAGATGGAGCAATTACTCCTAGAGATATTTTGAATATTGAAGGACCTTTTGCTGTACAATCTTACTTAGTAAATGGTGTTCAAGAAGTATATCGTTCACAAGGAATTGGTATCAACAACAAGCACATTGAAGTGATTGTTCGTCAAATGATGAGACGAGTTGAAATCAAAGATTCTGGAGATACGAAATTCTTAGAAGGCGAAGCGGTAGAAAGATTAGAGTTCTTTAGGTTCAATGATTGGATCTTTGATAAGAAGTTTGTATTGGATCCAGGGAAATCTGAAAAGTTGAAACCAGGTCAAATTGTTTCATTACGTGAGTTGAGAGAAGAAAATTCTTATCTAAAGCGAAATGATATGAAAGTAGTTTCATACAGAGATGCTTTACCCGCTACATCAGTTCCAATGTTGCAAGGTATCACAAGGTCTTCTTTGGGTACTGTAAGTTGGATCTCAGCTGCATCTTTCCAGGAAACAACCAAAGTGTTGAGTACTGCAGTTATTGGTGCTAAAGTTGATCGGTTGGCAGGATTGAAAGAAAATGTTATTTGTGGTAAATTGATTCCGGCTGGTACTGGTTTGAAAAGATTTTCTAATTTAATCGTTACAACACAAGAAGATCATGAAAAAGAACAAGCAAGATTAGCCGCTAAAATGGCTGAAGCAGAAGCAGAAGCTGAAGTTACAGAATAATGAAATATTCTGACTTTGTTTAAGAATATAATGTGAATCGAGCAGTTAGAAATAACTGCTCGATTTTTTTTGATATTATACAAGATAAACTAAAAAAGTCTTTATATTTACCTTGTTTATTATTTTGATTTACAATTTTGATGACATCCAATATCGTACTAATGAATAAGTTTATAATACTCATTGCGACAGGCTTATATTTTGTGTTTGCAAATTGGTTTATTTGTTCAAAAGTTGGACATGTATGTTCATCTTGTATTGTTGAGACGAGTAAGATTGCAGAAAATAATCCTGTAGTAAAAGGAATAGAAGAGTTTAATTTAGTTCCTAAAGTGATTGACTTTTCAATGAATAGTGCTGTTCCTGATACGGGTTATTTTTTTCATGTATTTCTTGAACATGTTGAATCTGTAGTTGAACACAAAACACTTGTAATCGTAGGTCAGTATTTTGATTCAGAAGAAAATGGTACTACTTATGAAAATTTGGGTATAGCAAGAGCTGATGAAGTGAAGCAAATACTTTTGTCAAAAGGAATTGATGAAAATGATATTGAGATAGTATCCGAAAAGAAAACTAATTTAGATAATCTAAATATATTACCTAACCCAAGTTTTCAAATCAATTGGATTGATAAAATTCAAAAACCTATCAACTCGGAAACAGATTTGGCTGTTCAAGGTCGATTGGAAAACCAAATGGGAAGTATCTACCCGGAAATTGTAGAAAAAGATTCAAATCTTACTATAACAGAGAAAGAATTAAAAGATAATTTAGAAATCCAAGAAAAGAAAAAAGAAACAGTAATTCCCAAAGAAAAATTATCGGAGTCTAAGGTTGAAAAATTAGAGAATAAGGTAGTTTTGCATTTTCCCTTTAATTCTGCAAGAATTAATCACTATAAAGAAGTAAATGCTTACTTGACAGACTTAGCTGAAAAAATGAAAAATAATAAAAAAATGAAAGTTTTGCTTACGGGGCATACTGATGACAAAGGAACTGTATTTGCAAATAATCGAGTTGCACATCGACGAGCAAAAATTATTAGAGATGTTTTGCGTAAGAAAGGTGTTCCTAGAGCTCAAATAGCAACTGAGTCAAAGGGGAGTGCAAATCCTTTAGTTCCCAATACATCAAAGAAAAATAGACAGAAAAATAGAAGAGTGGAAGTTTTGGTTATTGAATAAAATAAAACAAACGAATACCTTGATTATTTAAAATAGCGCATTATGATAAAAATAATATTACTTGCTTGGATTTGTCCCGTATGTACTTGGTGGCTCTTGCCAATTTTGTTGGGGGCATGGGCGCTTGGATGGTATTTTGGGGGGGATGGTAAAAAGAAACTCCTTCAAAAATACAATGAATTGGATCAAAAATTCATAGATATATCAGAAAAAAATAATGGATTAGAATCAATCAATGCAACAATTACAAATTCATTAGACGACAAAGATGCAAAATTGCATAGTATTACTGAAAATCATGAAATTTTGGTAGCTAAACTAAATGCATGTGTTGCAAAAAATGAAAAATTGGCATTAGAAATGAAGACTTTTTCTACTAAAAAGATTGAAGAAGTAGAAGTAGTTGGTTCTATACAAAAGGCGATCAGAATGCAGGGCGATAATGCTCCTGAAATAATATCAGAAGCGCTTCCTGATGACGATTCTTCTGAAGATATTGATATTATTATTGGAGAACGTGATATTTCAGATGTCCCTTTCCTAAAAGATGATTTGAAAATAATTGAAGGAATCGGTCCGAAAATAGAACGTATTCTTAAAGCAGCAAAAATTGATACATGGGAAAAATTGTCCGAAACAACAGTAACTCGATTAAATCAGATTTTGAATACGGCAGGACCTAGATTTAAAATGCATAAACCAGATTCTTGGCCAATTCAGGCAAGATATGCTGAAGCAGGTGCATGGGATAAATTAGTCTCTTACCAGAAAAAAATAAATATGGGTAAGGTGTTGGAAGAAAAGAAAAAATCTGCAAACTCTAAATTGGGCAGACTATTTAAGTCTTAATAATTAATTAATTAGTGTTTTCCTAATAATAATAATAATAATAGGATTTGAAAAAAATATACTTGTCTCAATCATCAAGACTTTCGGATTCAAGGTCAGTAAAACTAAGGGGAACTAGGTCATTTTCAACGAATTGACACCAATGACATTTTGGTTCACCACAGCCTTTATGAAATTCATGATTTTGAATTTTTTCCCATGTACTTACTATAAGATTGCCAACAAACGCCTCATCTTCTTTTGTAATATTGATTTCATGTGTTTGAAACTTGTCTTGGTTATCATGACTTAGATATGCAATTTTTCCCGTTTTGACTTTATGCCTTGTTTTGGTGGCATTCTCAAACAAGATTTTATAAAAGACAAGTTGTCTCCAATATTTACCACCAAATTCATCTTTTTCGCTAGGTGGTTTTATGTTTTTCTTTAGAATATTTCCAGTTTTATAATCAATAATTGATACAAAAATATCATCGAGATAGTCAACTCTATCGAGATTTCCAATGATAGGAATATTTTTGAAGGTAGTTTTATCCAAATGATATTCTAGTTCTACATTCTTTGGAAATTCGTTTAGAAATTCTTTGTAATAATCACGTAAGATATTTTGACCTGTTTCAAAATAGAATTTAAATTCCGTTTTTGGAAAATAAGCAACTTTGAGTTTCATTTCATTTTCAAAGAACTCAATTAGAACATCTACAGTAGAAAATTCTCTGTCTTTATTTCTAAGCATTGTCCTGAAGAATAGGTTGAGTGCTTGATGGATTGCATTACCGTAATGCGCCGTAATACTACTTGCCGAAGGGATATTTAAAATATGATTGTAATAGAAACTTAAAGGACATCTGAGATATGTATTAAGGGCTGATATATTAAGTCTGAAATTTTGAAGAATCTCATCAACTTCTGAATCAAAAACAGATGGAGATAAAATGATTTCTGAACTTAAAATTAGATTTGCAGTCTCGTCAATGACAATATTCTTATCCAATGTGACATCTTGGATCTCAAGAGTATCTATCACTTCATCAATAAATTGACTTTTAGACTGATTTTTTCCTTTGTCATTCAATTTCGCATAAGAAATAAAGAGTTTTTCTTTTGCTCTTGTAATTCCTACAAAAAACAATCGTCTCATTGCTTCTTCTTTGCTTTCTTCTCTCGTATATGTGATGGTGTCTGGAAGCTTGAAACTTGAGTTTCCCGTAGAAGATTTCTCCCAAGAAGTATCAATAATTCCTTTTAAGAAAACATATTCAAATTCGAGTCCTTTTGCACTATGGGCAGTGACAAGATTGACGCCATTGGGGTCTGAAAAGTTTTTCTTTAATGGAATGGATAATTTATATTCATTGTCAATCGTATCAAATATTGCGAGTATATCTTTTAAATTTGTTTTTGGTTTCCTAAGAGATTCTACATTGATATAATCCACAAAAGAGTGAATGATTTTAAGAAGGTAAGATTTATCTTTACGTTTTAAAATGTCGGAAATTAACCCCGTTCGATTGATAATCCTTTCCATCAAAATGGGGAGGTGAAAGTTGATAATGTCATGAATTAATTCTTCAATTGATTTTGAAAATTGAATGATTTTATCTACATCTTGCAATCCTATTTCTGTGAGTATTTTTTTATTTGAAATGATATTTCTCCATTTAGGACGTTTTTCTAAGGAAGTAGATCTCATAAACAAAGAAATCATAGCAATATCTCTAGGATTAAGATTGAAAAAGCTGAAATGCATGATTTTGTAAACCAAATAATCATGGGTATATGGCTTTTGAAATTCTCCATTCAAATAGGTCATCAATAGTCTCAATTGTTTGACAATTACTTCTTCTAAAACATTGACAGGTTTTTTACTTTGGAATGGAATCCCTTTCTTTTGCAGTAAATTTTTAATCGTTTTTACTTGTTTGTGCCTAGAAAAAATCACCGCGACTTCACTTAGATGTACACCAGTATTGTACAATTTTTCTATTTCTAGAACAATATGAATATCTTCTTCATATTCATTTTCGTATGCTCTAAGAACAGGCTTTATTATGCTATTTGCAAATTTTTCATTACTAGCTGTTAGAGATTTATTCAAGCTATCAATTTTATTGACCAATCTCAATTGATTATTTTGGATTGATAGAGTAGCGGTGTCTAAAATATTTTGAGAAGAACGATAGTTTTCAGTCAATACAACCAATTCTGTGGATGCATCGTATTTCTCTAAGAAGTTGATAATATTTTTGAGCTTTGCCCCTTGAAATTCATAAATAGATTGATCATCATCCCCTACAATAAATACATTTGGATTGTCCCAATAATCAATCAAAACTTGAAGTAAATTACTTTGAGCAGAATTGGTATCCTGATATTCATCTACAAGAAAATAAAGATACTGTTCTTGATAATCTTCTAATAAAAAAGGATATTCTTTAAAAGCATCTAGCACCCAAAGAATCATATCTGCAAACTCATAACGATTTAGTTTCCTGAGGGCTTTCTGATAAGTAGCGAACAAATCAGCGGCATCTTTTAATAGATTCATTTTCCTTGTCTCCTCAGCAATTTTTTTCTGATTGACACTTCCTTTGGTATTGAGTTTTGAGTTTCTTTGATAGATAAATTCTTTTCTAGTCGCCAAACTTGCCAAATATTCATCTACTTTAGTATGAATTTCGTCAACGGACCAATTTTCTGTTTTCATTTTATTGAAAATATCTATCAAATGGGGAGTTCTATAGTGTCGGTTGTATTTTCCTTTGATCAAGGCGTGGTTTGCAGGAAGTTGATCTAAAATAGTATTAACAATTTGAATTTGTTCTAAATCAGAAACGGGTTGCATGTTATTGAGCCCAAAAAGCTCTATATGATCTTGTATTATTTTATTTGCAAAAGAATGGAATGTGAAAATATGAACCCTATGCCCTGTCGGACCAATCAGCTCAATTAATCTTTGTCTCATAGCCGTAACTCCAGCATCGGTGTACGTTAGACAGAGGATATTGTGCGATTTTGTATCAGTATCAGTTAATATTTTACCTATTCTTGACGCAAGGATATGAGTTTTTCCTGTACCTGGCCCAGCCACTACAAGGACTGGCCCATCAATATGATTGACAGCTTTTTTTTGGGCAGGGTTGAGTACTTCTAGTGCTTTATGAAAATTTAAATTATAGTCTGTGCTTCCCATGGAGTAAAGATATTGAAATAATATAAAAAAGTTGAGAGTTTATAGGATTAATAAAACATCTTCACTACTGCAATCACCATTGCCACCAATAAAAACCTATACGCCCAAATTTTAGCATTGGGATAATTGGACGCATAATTAGCTGTATAATAGCCACCAACAGTTTGACCGATTGCCATAATTCCACCGATTTTCCAATCAATCAAACCCTTCCATTGAAAAATTGCAATCACAACTACCATGTAAATCGCAATGACAAAAACTTTGACGGCATTGCTTTCTATGATATCATATTTAGCAACAGAAAGCATAACAAATAGGAAGAAAATACCCATCCCCATTTGAATAAATCCACCATAAAAACCAAGTGCAAAGAATAGGGGAGCGATGATCCAAATATTTAAAGGTTGGTCAATTTTACTCTCCTGCATCCATTTTTTGGGATTCAAAATCACAATAATTAAGAGTAATAGCATTAAATATTTAAAAACATCTTTGAATTGTTCATTACTAATATTTACCGCAAGACTAACGCCTACTATGGCACCTAAAACAGCTGGAATTATAAATATTTTGGCTCTTTGAAAATCAAGTTTACCATTTTTATAAAAAGAATATGATCCAGAAACGCACTGCGTCCAAATTCCAATCCTGTTGGTGCCATTTGCAACATTGGGGGGAAGTCCCATGATTTCCGTTAATATGGTAAGTGTAATTACAGATCCATTTCCAGCTAAAGTATTGATAATCCCAGCGATTAATCCTCCAAAAATTGCGATAAAATAATAAATTGGCTCCATGCAGCAAATGTAGATATTTTTTAAACAAAAAAATCCACTTAGGAATCTCTATTTATTTTGTCACAGTTTCTAAGCAGAACTGAATGAATATGCGTGTTACTAAAATATGTGAGTTTTTATTTAGCTAGTTTTTTAAGTTAAAATGAATAAAAACTTGTAAATTAAATTAATTCAACGTATATTGTCGTTATAAAGCGAAATTGTTCAATATTAAACTATCCAAATCGTTGAAAAATAAAGAGAGATATCATAGATAAACGATTTATACTCGCTGGATTTGATGTAAGATTGGATTCGGTGAGTTGGATAGTTCATATTTAAAAATATAAAGAATGAAGAAATTAACAGAAATTGAAGAAGACATCATGAATCGTATTTGGGAAATGGGGCCGTGTACTGTGAGTGAACTGATTGCTACTTTGGATGATCCCAAGCCGCCCCATAGTACGATATCCTCTGTATTTAGAAGTCTAGAAAAAAAAGATTTTTTGACGCATAAGGCGTATGGACGTACCTATTTATATATGCCTGCAATCGAGAAAGAAGCGTATTCGGGGAGCAATATTAAGGAGATTGTGAAAAATTATTTCCAAGGATCTGCTAAGAATTTAGTTTCATTTTTAATGAAAGACAAAGCTGTATCACCTAAAGAATTGGAAGAATTAATCAAAAAATTAGATAATCATGACTAGTATGTATCCTTTTCAAGTCTCCATAATTTGGCTTTTTCTAATTGCTTTTTATTATTTATTCCTTGGGAATGTCACTTTTTTCAAAAGCAACCGATATTATTTGTTGGGTGCATTATGCCTTGGATTGATTGTGCCTTTGATTCAGCCTTATTTGATTCAAAATCAAATAGTGATAGAACCTATTTTACTACCAACGATTACCATTTCAAGCCAAATGAATGCACTTGAATCAACCAATGAATCTATTACATCCTACAATTGGATTTTGATTTTATATTGGGTGGGAGTTGTGTTCATGTCGATGCGGTTTATGAAAGGAATGATAGGCATAATATGGTTAATCAATGGCAATAAAAAGGAAAAAATCAACAATTTTACCTTGGTGCATTTAGATAAGGAAATGAGTCCTTTCTCCTTTTTTAATTACATTTTTATTTATCAAAAAGATGGTCTTACACAGGAGGAGTGGGAGCAAATTTATATCCATGAATCTACCCATTCTAAGCAATGGCATTCTATGGATATCTTATTTACTGAAATTTTGAAAATTTTTTTTTGGTGGAATCCTTTTTTGTATGCTTTTCAAAAGGCATTGCAAGAAGTACATGAATATGAAGCAGATGATGCTGTAAAGAATATAAAAAAATACCAAACAATATGGCCTATTGTTGATGAAGCAGTCACTTTCCGGAAATCATGCTGCCTTATCTAATGGATTTATTAACTCACAACTTAAAAAAAGAATTATTATGATGACAAAGAAACGGTCAAGTCAGTTGACCAAAATTAGATATATTTGGAGTTTACCATTGCTAGTTTTGTTGGCTTTGGTGACGTTTGGGGATGAACTGGATGCTCAGACATCTGTAAAAGGTAAACCGGTAGCAGCAAAAATTGGTATTGATACAATTACAATTTTTGATCCAGTAACCTTTAAAGAAACTGTTGAAATAGTCGAATTTACCATCTGGGAAAACCATGATTTAGATAATATTGCTATTTTAAAAGGATGTCAGAATTTGGAAAAAGAGATAGAACAGAGTAATTGTTCAAATCAAAGATTATTGAAGACTTTATATACGAATATTGAGTATCCTGAAGAAGCAATTATGAAGAAAAAGGAGGGAGAAGTTATAGTCAGGATAAATATTAATAATAAGAAGGCTAATTATAAAATATTAGAAGATCCAGGGTACGGAATGGGTTCTGCTGTATTGGTTGCTCTTTTAAGAAGTGATTTTGAATGGATTCCCGCAGAACATGAAGGTAGGAGTGTGCCCACATTATTTAATTTACCTGTTAAGTTTGTATTGGGTGACAATATTCAAACAGAAAGAAAAGACTTAAATAATGCAATTAAAAACGTTGTAATGAATTTCAAAAATGATAAATTGGAAGTAAGATTTTCAAATCCAACAGCTAGAAAGTTTATGATGCAACTTTATGATACAAAAGGAAATCTTAAATCATACAGTGCTAATTCTAAAGAAATTCTTTGGGCTAAGAGTGAAAGCAAAGAAGTAATCGTTGTATTAAGTGATAAGGCAGGTCATAGGGTAGTACGTAGAGTTAAGCAACAATAGTATAGTTTAAGTTTATTTTAAAAATAAACCAAAGCCACAAAGTAATTGTTAATTATTTTGTGGCTTTTCTATTTTTATGGATGAAGATCTCGTTTTTTTGTCTAAAGTAATATAGAAAAGCATTATCTTGCAAATATTTTCAAAATATTGAAATAATCAAAATGCATTTAGGATACCAAACCATGGTAGAGCTATACGGTTGTGATCGAAATTTGATTGATGATGAACAAATTGTAGAAAAAATTCTGTTGGAATTGACGGATTTGATACAATTGACCGTTGTAAACAGTGTCATTCATCATTTTTCTCCCATCGGTGTAAGCGGAGTTGTTGTTATTGAAGAAAGTCATGTAGCGATTCATACATGGCCAGAACACAATTATGTAGCCATTGATTTTTTTACTTGTAATGAACAATATGATGTCACAAAGGGGATTGCATTTTTAAAAGAAAAATTCAAGGCAGAGCAAGTAGAAACTAAGGAAATAACTCGTGGATCTTTGAATACCATTTCTCGCATAAAAACAAAAAAGAAATGAAAATAGAACAATTATTAAATCTAAAGGTAGGAGATACTTTTGAATTGCAGGGAGCTAAATGGACCGTTAAAGAAGCCTGTCAGTATAATTGGGATGATGGCGAAACTTCCGTAGAATTCAAGATTAATTCAAAGGATGGAGATGCTTATTTAGAAATTGAAGATGATGATGAATATTCATTGAATTTTAGTGTAGATATTACGGGTGAAGATATTGATCCACGTATTTCAATTGATGATTTAGAAGATGAAGAAGTCTTAGCAGAATTGTATTACGCTGATACAAATTACTTTTTAGAAAATATAGACGAAGGAGAATTTGTTGATATTTCTGGTTTGGATGCACCTATGAGATTCACTAATTATAGCTATTTATATGATGATCTTTTTGTCAATATCGTTGTTTGGGAGGATGATACGATAGATTTTTCAGCAGGATATGAAATTAATATGGATGAAATAACAAATTTAGGAATGGAAGATGATATTGTATAAAATTGTTATCTTTATTCACGATTTCAGAAAATTAAAACCAAAATAATGTATTCAAAAATAAATTCCCTTGCCATATTGTCGATTTTCGCTTTTGCATCTATCTTTATGGGCTGTAGTGACAAGGAGCCATTCGCTGTACCTGTAGAACCAATTTTATCAATCATTGCAAAACAAGATACGTCTAATTTTGCCATTGTTTTAAATGATATGGATATTTCAGAAGACGAAACTCATGTTTATTACAAACACAAATATTTGACTGTTAACCCTTCGGATGACCAAATCAAGATGGATTCTACTGATTGGGTTAATGTAAGTAAAGGGTTTTTTGAAAAACATGAAAAAGATCTTGGAATGGAATTGGTTTCAAGATTTGATGGCCCTATTTCTACGGTTGTAAAACCATTTGGATTTGATTGGGCAATTGGTAATGAGAAGTATGGGGAATGGGTTGTAGACTCCACAAGTGCAAAGACTACAGATGCAAGTGGAAATCAGCAATATGAGCGCAGATGGCATTACCACCCAGGGTCAAGCTTCTTGTTTTATTATTGGATGTTTTCACGTCCAGTTTATTATGGGTCATACCGCACTTATGGACGTTCCTATCGTGGGCGATCAGCATATTATGGTTCAGGAAGTCGGTCGTATGGAACATCAAGTCCATATCAGAAAAAGAACAGATCATCTTTTTATTCTAGGAGAGCGAAAAAGAGTTCTACATGGTCACGAAGATCAGGGTCAAGAAGATTTGGGGCTGGATCAAGACGATCAGGCTCGAGTTCTAGGTATAAAGGTGGGTCAAGTACAAGAGGTAGATCGGGTGGTTTTGGTAAATAAATTACGTTTTTGATAAATTATATTAATTGAAAGAAACACAAAATAAGCGAAGTTCAAACGTATTGAAATTTGCTTTATTTGCAACAGGAATTAGTGGAATAGTAGCGGAATATGTACTTTCCACCTTAGCATCATATTTTATTGGAAATGCAATATTACAATTTACATTAATTGTATCCATTATGCTATTTTCAATGGGGCTTGGGAGTCGGTTGAGTAGATCATTTGAGAAAGATATTGTTGCTTATTTTATTGTGACGGAACTTGTTTTATCAATTCTTGTTTCTTTCTCCGCAATTATGTCATATTTAGTGTTTGGATTTACGAAACACAGTTGGATTATTATTTATCTTTTGTCTATTTTGATAGGTGTTTTAATTGGTTTGGAAATTCCTTTGGCTACAAGAATTAACAATGAATTTGAGTCATTGAAAACCAATATTTCCAGTATACTTGAGAAGGATTACTATGGATCATTGATTGGAGGGTTGTTTTTTGCCTTTATTGGTTTGCCCTATTTGGGGTTGACCTATACTCCATTTGTATTGGGATTTTTAAATTTTGTAGTTTCATTTTGGCTGTTTCGTGTATTAAAATCTTATTTATCTATCGGGTGGCGAAAAATCTTATCATTCTCTTATGGAATTGTGGCACTTGCATTGATTTTTGGGATTTTCTTTGCAAAACCAATTATTAGATTTGGAGAGCAAGCCAAATATAAGGATAAGATTATTTTTACAAAACAGACAAAATATCAGAAATTAATTATTACAAAATGGATGGATTATTTTTCATTATTTATCAATGGAAATCAACAATTATCTTCTTTTGATGAATATCTATATCATGAGCCTATGGTACATCCAATAATGGGATTGGCTCACAACCATACCAATATATTGATATTGGGTGGAGGGGATGGTTGTCTGGTTCGAGAGTTGTTAAAATATGATGACGTTGCACAAATAACTTTGGTAGATTTAGATCCAGAAATGATTGAATTAGGGAAAAGTAATCCCATTTTTACTGAATTAAATGAAAACGCATTGAACAATAAAAAAGTAAAAACTATTGCTCAAGATGCCTTCACTTTTGTCGATCAAACCAATACACTTTACGATGTAATATTTGTTGATCTACCTGATCCTAACAATGTTGATTTGAATAAATTGTACACCAAGGAATTTTATATGATGTGTAGCCAAAAGATGACTCATGATGGATTTTTAGTTACTCAAGCAGGTAGTCCTTATTATGGTACTAAGGCGTTTTATTGTGTTGAAAAAACAATTAAATCTACGGGTTTATATACTTTTACATTACATAATCAGATTTTGACACTAGGGGAGTGGGGGTGGATTTTGGTATGTAAAAAACCGATTTTCAAACAACAGGTTTTGGATGTTTCTTTAGATGATTTAGATTTAAAATGGTTAAATAAAGATGCATTGATGCAAATTTCATCATTTGGAAAACCATTAGTGGATACAACGGGAATAGAAGTGAATACGATATTTTCTCCTAAATTGTATCAGTATTATAAGGAGGGGAATTGGAATTTGTTTTAGACAAAAAAAAGAGACTATTTCATACAAAATAGCCTCTTTTAAATATTTCAATTTGTCTTATTTTTTTATAATTCTTTCAGTCCATGAAGTATTATCTTTCTGGAATTTGATAAAATAGATACCTGTATTTAGATTTGAAACATCAATTACTGTTGATTCATTTATATTTTGAACTTGAATTAGCTCTTGTCCCAAAAGGTCAGTAATCTTAATAGCATCAAATTTAGTTTTTGAAGTAATATTTAAAAGATCCGTTACAGGATTTGGAAAAATATTTAAATCTGCAACAAAATCAGGTTGTTCTGTTCCTACTATCGCAGTAATGTCAGCAACGTATCTAGGAGATAAATAGTACCCATCTTCATAAGGCGCACTATCATCATCTTGTCCTACAATTCCGACAATTGTAAAATTATTTCCTGTTGGAATATTCATTGAGAATAAATCCACATCGTCATCAATTCTTATTTTATATGTGTTTGTTCCATCTGTAACATCTACTGTAAACATATTTCCACTTCCAGTCCATTGATTAGCATCCACAAAGTGTACATCTGTTAATTTGATTAACACAGACTCTTTCTCTTCATTTATTTCTGTAACTACACTTGGAATCATTAATCCATTATCAGTTTCCTTTTTTTGAATTTCAGAAGGATATATTTTTGTCAATCCCTTAGATTGTCCCACTTTACCTTTTACTGTAATCTTGTCACCTTCTTTTACTGTATAATTAAATTTTTCGTTAGAACTGAAAACATTTATTCCATAATTTCCATCAATAATTGTAAAATCAAGTCCTTCAGAATTTAGGTTTACCCCATGGACAACACCTGTCAAAGTACAAAGAGAGTCATTGTAAATAGAAATTCCATTCTCATTATTCTGCTTGATAGTACCAATTAATAATTCTGGATAATAAGTTGGGCATTGAATGTTGATATGAACAACGGCCTCCTTACAACCATTGACTTCACAACCTTTGTAGGTAAAAGTATCTTCTCCACAGTAGTCTGTATCTGGAGTATATGTGATAGTGAAATCATTATTTACAACAGCAGTACCATGTTCTGGTTCTACTGATATTGTCATTCCATTTTCTATAATATTTGCATTTTCGTCATTATTAAGTACATTAATAGTTACATAGAAATTATATACAGCATTTGCATAATCATCAACCGCATTGTATATGGCAGCAACAGTTTTAGAGTAGGTTTTCAAAGGAAAAGGATTTGACATTTCACTATTAGTTGCAGCACCATTGAGTTGATTTGTACCACTTATATTCCAATTGTTGATTTGAAATAGGCTCTCTGGTTCAGTTGTTGTTCCAGATTTTCTATAGGCCCAACCATCTAGATATTCCCATGCAGTTCCAGTACCATCTGTTGTCGCATCTCCGAAAACATCAATTATAACACCGCTTTCGTACAATTCGATGGCATCATTTCCATCAATATTTGCTTCTGTTGTTACAAAATCAGCATCAAAACCAAAGAATGATTTAAATTTTGTATTATCAAATGTTACATAGATAAATTGTCCTTCAGTAAGACTTACGTTTGGAAATTGATATTCTTGTCCTTGAGATCCATTTCCATTGTCAGCAAATCCAACTCCATATTTTGACAAATCTGGAATATCGACTTTTGCATAAATTTCAATTCCTTTTGCTGAATAAGTTGTTAAAGTTTGTGCGTCATATACTCCTGTTAAGATAAGATCAGAACGAATCGCTGCATCGTTATCAATAATTGTTAACTTATAAGAAGAATTATAGAAGAATGCTTGTTCGTTAGGATCAGTTAAATTTATTATGATTGTTTCGTCTGCTTCCTCAGTATTATCTTCACTGATATTGATGTCAAAAGTCAAAATCCCATTGGTTTGAGCGGGAATTTCTAATGTACTATTTAAATTAAAATCATTTGAATCCGCTGAAGATTGTGTTGCAGTTGATAAGTTAATCGTCGTTGCAGCACCTGGATTATTTACAATTAAAGTAACTGTTTTTTTAGTACCACTTTCTAAAATAGATTCATCTACATTTAAAAGTGCTATTACTGCATTGTCAGAGCAATCTGATCCTTGTCCTGGGCTTGAGAATAGAGGTCTGTTTCCATAAGTTTTTCCACTATCTGTAGTGGAAACTCTCCAATTGGAAGCATCATTTTCATTCGTTTGACAACGTTCTAAAGACGCACCATAACCATTAGCAAGAATAGGCCATGGATTATTATTAGAATAGGATACTTCGTCAATAATTTCTCCAAAATCATCCAACATTTGAATCAATCCTGAAGTATTATCTAATGATCCAGACTCCCACTGGTAAGCAGAAATTCCAAATATATCTTGGAAAGTACTTGAATTTTTTGCAACAATAATATATCCATTTGCAGGGATAATAACACCGTCAAGAAAAAAGGTTACTGATTGAGATAATGAATAGCCACTTAAATCTAATTCGAAGTTATTGGCATTATACAATTCAATAAATTCTAGGTCATTTTCTCCTGGATTATTATACATAATTTCAGAAATGACTACTTGAGCATTAACTCTTAGAGTTAATAGGACTGAAAAAATAAAAAATACTGTTCTAAGTTTCATGTTGATACTTTTTTAATTAATTATAAAACTTATGTTACTAAAAAAACTATGCCAAATATTTAAAAGGAGTGAGTGTTTGACATAGTGGGTAGATTTAGATTCTGTAATATTCAATTGTCTTGGAACTATTCAGCGCCCATAGATCCTTGCTGCAACAATTTCCTACCTTCTATTTAGTGGTTGGATGGAAACTCACAATTTTTACAAAAAAAAACATTTTTAATTTTGATGAGTTTCCGTCCAGACACTAATTAGGTGTATCATACTTACTTTTTAAGGTTTTTAATTGTTTTACTTAATACACTTATTGATGGAAAATATTTATAAATAAGTAGAATTTAGAAAAATAGACAATTTGAAGCTTTATTTTTTTTTGCAAAAATATAAAAATAATTCCCAAGATAAAACAATTTAAATTCACTTGCTGTATGCTGTTCAATTAAATTAAACAAACATATTACATATATACGGTTGTTAGTGTGTTGTAATGAAATAGTATATAAAACATCCCTTTTTGGAATCATTGTTGAAAGGCTTAATAACATAAGTTGAAAAAAAAACAAAAATATGAAACAAGTATATTTTATGGAAAATTATTTTTTGAATAAAAAAATGGGTTTTGCTATCTTATTAGTGATATGTTGCTCTATTTTTGGATTTGGACAGGCTAATCTAAACGTAAATGGGGATGGAGCTATTGTCTCTAATACTGGTGCCTCAGAAAGTTCCACCATTAATATTGTTAATACTGGAACTGATTTAGTCAATGGTTTTACATTTTATATAGATAATAAAAAAGGGACAAATACTACAAATTTAGAAACGAGTCCAATGGGGACCGTAATTAGTCCTTCTAGTGTAAATGGAGATACTCTTTTTTATAGAATTACATCAGCGATAATTTCTGAATTTGGAAACAATAACGGTGTTCAAGAAAACAGTGAAGTTATTTCCTTGATTAGAACATTTACTGTTCTCCAATGTGATGAATTGAATTCAGATTATGCTGCAATATGGGATTGTCCATTGAATTGTACATCATCAAATACTTTTGTACAGATTACAACAGTTGTAAATACAATTCCAGGAGAAATATCTTATGGTGGAGTTGCGGCAGCAGAAAATTTAGAGACTTGTGAAGAAGGAGTGAATCAAGCTCAGTTTACCATTACAGCGGATTGTGTTGATAATATTAATGTGAATATTAATTTTCCAACAGGTATTACATATACTAGTGGAAGTATTAGTGTGGTGTCTAGTGTCGGGGGATTGTTAATTACAGAATCAGATATAAGTAATCTATCTTCTCCTATTTTTTTAGTTTCAGGAGATTTCTCAAAGAATAATGATATTGTTTTTCAATGGAGTAGATCTGTAACCGATTGCACCATATATGATAATTTCAATAATGGAGATACTTTTAAGGATGAAATAGTAGTGAGGTCAGAAGGTGGTTTTGTAGCTGATTCGGATTTATCATTAAATAATTATACCTTAATTATACCGAAAATAACATTGTCATCTACTACTGTAACGGCTACAGTAAATACTTCTGTAAGTAGTAGTATCAGTATTGAAAATACAGGATTTGGAGCATTAGATGATTTTGCATTTTTTATTGTTGATGGATTATTTACTACAACTACAGATTTGGCAACTAGTACAGGTACAGTTATTTCGCCCATTTCTCAAAATAATGATACCATTTTTTATAGAATCTCTCCTGCTATTATTCAGGAGTTTGGAAATAATGATACAAAATTTGAAGTAGGTGAGAAAATATTATTAGATCGAACCTATTCAGCCCAAGATTGTAATGATCCAGAATCATATTATGGAGCATATTGGGGCTGTAATGGAGTCTGTGGAACATCTGAAAATATTAATCTTCAGGAAACTATTATGACAGGAATTGTTCCAGGGGATATTACTTATTCTACGGATAATGGCATTGCCTTGGAAAATGAAGATATAATTACTTGTGAATCTACAATTAATCAAGCAAGATTTGTTGTCACATCAAATTGTGTTGATAGTGCAAAAGTTGAGATTAGTTTTCCAAAAGGAGTAAACTATGTTGCAGGAAGTATATCAACTATATCTTCTGTTGGTGGTTTGGATATCACCGAGTTTGATATTTCAGACTTAAATGCACCTGTTTTTTATATTAGTCCAGAATCTTTATCCGAAGGTGATGAAATTGTTTTTGAATGGGGAAGATCTGTAACGGATTGTATTGCATTTGAAAACTATAATAATGGAGATATTTTTAAAGATGAACTAGTAATTTCGACTAAAATAGGAAGTATTTCAGAAACGGATCCTTCTGTAAATAATTATGCATTAATACAGCCACAAATAGATATTTCTTCAACTTCTATAACTACCACGATAAATACACCGACAACAACTAATATATCTTTAGACAATACTGGTCAAGGAGCATTAAGTGATTTTACTTTTTATATAGTAAATGGAAACTTTACATCTACAAATCAATTGGTTACACCTTCAGGTTTGGTACTTACACCTGCATCTCAAAGTGGCGATACTCTTTTCTATACAATTACATCTACTATTATTGAAGAATTTGGAAATAATAATTCAGTATTTGAATTGAATGAGCAATTGACTTTTGAAAGAACTTATGAAGCTTTGGATTGTGATAATCCCAATTCATATTATGGAGCATATTGGGGATGTAATGGAAAATGTCAAGAAAGTATCATTTTTTTACAAAAAACTATTATAAATGGTATTACTCCGGGATCTATAAGTTATACAGATGGGGGAGGTACTGCTTTAGATAATTTTGATTTAGAGTCTTGTGAAGAAGGTATAAATCAAGCACGGTTTGTAGTTGAAACTGATTGTGCAGACAGCGCAAAGGTGGAAATAAAATTCCCGGCAGGAATATCATATTCACCAGGAAGTATTTCTACTATTTCATCTACGGGTGGATTGAATATTACAGAGTACGATATCTCTGATCTACATAAACCTATTTTTTATATCACTCCAGATTCATTAAGTTTAGGAGATGAAATTATTTTTGAATGGAGAAGATCTGTAACAGATTGTATCGCATATAGTAATTTAGAAAATGGCAATACTTTCAAAGATGAAATATTTATAAATACAAATGAAGGTAGTGTTTCAGAAGTAGATCTACTATTAAACAATTATACTTTAATTTCACCGAAAATAGGTATTACTACTAATTCTGTATCTACACCAGTAAATACAGCAGTTACAAGTAGTATCCTTGTTGATAATACAGGTCAAGGCGCTCTAGGTGAATTTACTTTCTATATTGTGAATGGTTCTTTTACTTCAACTACGCAATTGGAAACCCCAGCGGGTACATTAATTTCTCCATCATCTCAAAGTGGCGATACTCTTTTCTATACAATTACATCTACTATTATTGAAGAATTTGGAAATAATAATTCAGTATTTGAATTGAATGAGCAATTGACCTTTAATAGAACTTTTTTGGCTTTAGATTGTGACAATCCAGAATCGTTTTATGGAGCATATTGGGGATGTAATGGAAAATGTCAAAATATGGATATTGTTGCACTTCAAGAGACGAAAGTTATTGATGTTGTTCCAGGAGAAATTAGTTATACAACAAGTGCTGGTGTACCATTATTGAATGAAGATATAAATTCATGTGTTGAAGGGGGGATTAATCAGGCAAGATTTGTTGTTACTTCGGATTGTGCTGATAGTGCAAAAGTGATCATTAATTTTCCTCCAGGAATTACGTATGAGCCAGGTAGTATTCGTAAAATTTCAAGTAGTGGTGGTGTAGAAATAACTGAATTTGATATATCAAATTTATTATCTCCTATTTTTAAACTTACACCTTCTAGCCTAAATGTTGGTGATGAAATTGTTTTTGAATGGACTAGAGCTTCAAATTCAAGTTGTGATGCTTATGATTACCTTTCAAATGGAGGAACATTTAAGGATGAAATTACTGTTAAGACTACTCAAGGTGAATTAATAGAAAATAATCCGATAGTTAATAGTTATAGATTATTTGTTGCTTCTTTAAGTTTGGTAGGTTCTGGATCAGTTTCTGCAAATGTGGGAACATCGGTGACACGTAGTATCGAGATCACTAACGGAGGACAAGGATATTTAAATGATTTGACATTTTTTATTATTGATTCTCCAGGAACGGGTACTACACAGGTAGAAACTTTACCATTGGGTACTATTCTTACCCCATCAAGTACAAATGGAGATACTCTTTTTTATACCATTAATGAAGTGATTATTAAAGAGTTTGGTAATCAAAATTTACAATTTGATAATGGGGAAAAGGTGCTTTTAAGAAGGACTTATGATGTGTTAGATTGTAATAATAATGAATCCTACTATGGTTCATATTGGGGCTGTCCAGGTAAATGTCAAGAGTCAAATATTGTTACTCAACAAACAATTGTTCCCAATCTCGTCCCAAATGTAAGTATTTCTATTGATATAGACAACGATTTTTGTTACAACGGAGATAACAGCAAGGAAGGTGGAACACCCGTTCTTCAGATTGTTAAAGTAACTAATTCAGGAAATGGTCCTGCAAAGGATTTTAAATTGCAAATGTACAACTACACACCAGGAAGTGGATCTGGAAATAATTATTTTGCAGATGATTTATGGACAGTTAAAGATAAAGATGGAAATGTGCTGGGTGAGATGAGTAATTATAAAAGTTTACTTAATGGAAGTTATTTTACAGCAGATTGTGTCAGTAAGTCATATGCAAGATGTGTAGAACAAACTGCAGTTGGAATACTCATACCTGCTGGAGAAAGTATTTATATTGAAGTGCCAACTTATATTAATAAATTAACATGTTACAATGATTGTTATACAAGATCTACTTGGTGGTATTTTAATATGTCGTATGAATATAAAAATCAATGTGGGACAGATGACTACATTCAACCTAGAAAACACTATGGTTCAGGAGGTCATAATTTTGCAGATTATAGTGTAACTATGCCGATAGAACTAGAAGATGGAGAAAGTTTTACTTTAGGTATTGACTATAGTCGAATTTATACATATGTTAAATCAGGGAATTTAGGCTCGAATTACTTAGTTTTAGATTTGACCGATACTGGTTTGATTTATGATGGAGGCTCTTCATTAAGTTTTGGTAGGTATACAGTGCCTGTTACTCAAACAGGGAATGAAATTAGAATTAAATTACCCAATTATCTTGCCTCGTTTACTGGGATAATTAATATTCCTATGATCACAAATTGCTCAGTCGGTGGAGGAAGTAAAAGTATAAAAATTCATCACGAAAAAAAGTATGACGATTCATGTACCGATGATAGTATTGTATTTGGTTGTACCGATAAAAGTTATAATTTACATTGTAATAATAATCCTTGTCCTCGTGGAGGGGCTACGCCTGTTGCTTTTAGTCTAGAACGTATAAATTATGGTCTTCAAGATAATGATAATAATGGAGTTGCTGATGGAACGGCAAAGGCAGATCCTAGTTTGATCGCCTTACACCATGCTGTAAATGGAGATACAATTAAGGGTACATGGGATATTGTAGTATATAGGAATACAGTTGAACCAAACAAGAATGTTGATTTTAACCATGTCTATGTTGAGTTCAATACCAAACGTGTAAATCGAACATGTGCTTCTTTTGATTATTTATTCACTACACTTCCAAATGCAAAAGTTAGTATTTTTCCAAAGAATGGTGCTCCATCAACATGTATTATTTCTCCAGTTTTAAATGGTGAAATTGCAAAATATGATTTATCTAGTTGTAAAGCGACTTGGGCTCCAGGAGATTCTATCCATCTGGAAGCACTTTATATATCGAATGCAAGAACGGATTATGGAGGATTTGTAGAATATACATCTTCTAATAAAGTCTATAGCAGTTATATTCCAAATCCAAGTAACATAGATGATTTTTACACTTGTGACAATTATAATGACTATTTAACGGTTTATGATATCTTTCATAGCCCCTATTTACCTAATCCACAAACTGTTCATGGTTGTGATAATAGCATTAGAGTTTATTTCAGAACTTACATAAATAAGCAAGCAAGAAATGTTTGGTTTCCATACGAATTTAGAACTTTTACACAATATGATGAAGCTATTTTATATTGGCCTCATGAGTTGGCTTATCGTTCAGGAAGTGGAAAGTTTTCTGGAAATTGGATTCCAGATGCAGATGTGGTTCAAGTAGGTGATACCTTGAAATTTAAAAATTTAAAGCAATTTTTTGAGCCACAGGGTGGAACAAAGCGGTTAACAGATGAAGTTTCAAGTGCTTATATTACTTTTTCTGTAGATCCTTCCTGTGACGCTGAAGCTATAGATTATCCAGCCAGTTTTAAATTTGTTGCCATTGGAAACGGTATAAATACTCCAAGTACAAATTGGAACTCTTTAAATTGTTCTGGAAGAGGGGTATATAAATCAAAAATAACCTATGATCCTCCAAAACCCTACCTTTCAGGAGGTGGAACAAAAGAGTTTTCTACCAATAGAATGTGTTGGGACGTCATTTTAAATAATGCAAGTAATAATGGAAATGATGCAGCTAATTCATGGTTTTATGTAGATGATTTTAATGGTACACTTCAAAATGTTACTATTACCGATGATGGTATTGCATTGACTGAAACCAATGGCTTTTATTTTGTAGGGGATAATATTGCTGGAGCATCAACAAGTTATGAAGTTTGTGCAGATGTAATTGATAATTGTTCAGATGTAAACGTAAACTTGATTTCTGGATATCATTGTTCGGATTTTCCAACTACTGTAAATGACATCCAAAACTGTTCTGATACATTAGAGTTGAACGGAATTCAATTGTCATCTGAAGTGCAAATGGATTTAAGTGAAGAGCCAATAATACCATTGAATTTTTGCGATACATTAAGTTATAAAATACTGATCACTAGTGCTCAATCAGCATATTTAGATAATCCTAAATTGGCAATAAAGTTGCCTAATGGGTTGTTTCCTATTTCCAATTTATTGAAGGTGGAATATCCGAAGGGCTCAGGACAGATTGAAAATTTTGTTTATACCCAATCAAATGATACAATATTTATTAATCTAGAAGATCATACTCAAATAAGTGATATCGGTATTCCTGGAACAGTTGATGCGGCCATTTTTAATGAAAGGGTTTCTGAAATAAGTATTTCGTTTACAACTGATTGTGGGTTTGTTTCGGGTGATAATATTAGGTTTATTGCTCTTGGTGATAGACAATGTGATTCGCCTGCAATTGGAAATGGAACGGCTATTTTATCGGATGATTTATACATTATTGGTGCTGAAGCACCATATTTAGCTAATTTTACAACTTTAATTAATAGCCCCGTAGCTGCTTGTAGTAGTTTTCCGATAAATTTCAATTTATCATTAACTCCAATTGGGCAAAATATGACAACGGTTCGTGATACAATTTATATTACGATGCCAGCTAATGCTAGTTATGTGTCAAATTCATTGAGTTGTACAAGTGTTGGATGTCCAGTTTTTGTCGAAACTAGAATTGACCCAATCACGGGGTTAGAAGTGGTTGTTTTAAATATGCCTGTCATGGATATCACATCTGGAGTTGATTTGAATTTTAGTGTAAATGCGATTTTTAATGCTACGCCACAATGTGCATTTTCTGATAGGGTATCTATAGAATTAAATCAGACAATACCTGGTTTAGTTTGTGAATCTTTACCTCCTCCTGGTAGGTGTCCAGATAATACGATTCAATTAGATTTTGATGAGGCAGTATTTAATACCGTAAAGTCTGAATTGGAATTTGTAGAATTGTTTTCTTGTTCACAACCAGATAGTATATCGGTAAATGGTTCTATTAAAGTTGTAAAACAAGACATTCAAGATGGAGAGTCAATTACAGTAAATATGTATTGTGCTGATAATACGGGTAATATTTCAGGGAGCAAAATAGCTAGTATTGTACTAGATGGGCCTATATCTAATGGAACTGTTTTAGACTTTTCTTTAATAGGTGAAAGTTGTAGCCCTTCAAATAATATTATTATTGAAGTTGATGGTGGATGT